>JANMYI010000348.1:0-8514 GCA_031381955.1 Burkholderiales bacterium | reverse complement strand
GGCAAGCGCGTCAAGATAGCAACGCTCTGCGCCTTGTAGGTCGTAGTCGAGGTTGATCAGCCAGACGGCGCAACGATCCATTGACCTCGATCCTAATCAGGCATTGGCCTTGTCGGCACTGGGTCTGGCGAAGGTCAACTTCGACTACGACCTACAAGGCGCAGAGCGTTGCTATCTTGACGCGCTTGCCTCCGATCCGCAGGAGCCATACGCGTGGGCGATGCTTTCTGGCGTGCAGGTTTACCTGGATAAGTGCGAAGAGGCTCGTCGTTCGGCGATGCGTGCCGTCGAGCTTTCGCCGCTCGACCCCAGCATGTATTTGTTCAAGACGTATGTCGCATTGAGTGAGCTGAGCTGCGGACAGTATGACGATGCGATGGACAGCGCAAAGGCCGCCCTTCGGCTGAACGGCCAGCACCTGTCTGCGCATCGCTTGCTGGTGATGGCGTTGTCATTGGCCGGAAGGGGAGCCGAAGCCCGGGTAGCGGCGGCGCGGTATTGCGCGTTGGATCCCGACGCTCGGGTGAGCTACCTGGAGAGGCGCTACCCGGGGCGCGATTCCTCCACCGCACCCAGGTTTGCACAGGCCCTGCGCGCGGCCGGTGTGCCGGAATAGCGCGGTCTGGGCACCTGCAATTTCATCGGCTCTGCCAGCAACGACAAGAAGGCGCATCCATGACGAACGCCCCATCACTGCTCGGCCCCGCGTCGTCCGCCTTGCAACCCTATGGCCTGCTGCAACCCTATGGCCAGTTGCAACCCTATGGCCAGTTGCAACCCTACAGCCCGCTGCAACCCTACAACCCGCTGCAACCCTACGGCCCGCTGCAGCCGTACAGCCCACTACAACCCTATGGGCCATCACCAGCATCGCCAACAACTTCGCAAGGGGGCTATGCCGGTGGCAGCACGACGGTGCTCGCCCTGGCCATGCGCAAGGTGCAAGCGAAGATCGTGCGCGCCGACGATTGGGCGAGCGCCACGAGCAGGCCAAGATCAATGTCGGTCAAACCAACCAGTGATCCGCATTCCCGCTGGGCGCCGCGGTTCCGGGCACAGGCCATCATTGCCGAATTGCTGAGTCATAACGAAGTTGCGGACAGTTCGATCTTTCACATTGAGCGTCGCGGCAGCGCCAAGACATCGGGCCGGCTGCAGATGCTGTTCAAGGCGCAGGGGCCGGGCAGCGGTTTCGACTACAGCATCCAGATCGACAAGGTCTTGCGTGCCGCCGTTGAACGCGAAGACCGGCTGCCCGAGATTCTTTCGCAGGCCGACGAGTTCTGGTTATTTTTCGAGGGCGTGACAGGCCTGAATGCAGTGGTCGCGCCGCGAACTATGGCGTTGCTCAGCCTGGCCTGGGACTGGGTGGGCTTCATCACCATGCGATTGAAGTACCAGTTGGCCGAATGTCGGCCGGTCGAGCGCTCGGCGCTGGTGTTGCCTGTCATCGGCACGCCCGGGCACGGCTCGCTGCCCAGCGGCCACGCCACGGTGGCCACGCTGTTCTCAGAGCTGTTGAGCCTGTTGCTCGCTTACGGCCCAACCCATGCACGGCGCAAGCAACTGGATCGGCTGGCCCGGCGCATTGCGTTCAACCGCGTCGTGGCCGGTCTTCATTTTCCGATGGACAGCGATCTGGGTTACGCCTTGGGTTGGACCATGGCGCGCTACTTCTTCGCGCTGGCCGGCGGCAGCATTGCACTGGTTGCGGTTGAGCGTGACGTCAAGCCCGACAGCGAGCTGCTCGAAGATGCGGCGCCGGTGATGCCGCCTGTTAGCCACAAGTTCCGCAGGCCGATCGTGACGCCTGTCTCGGCGCTTGAGCAGATGATGGCGCTGGCCCAGGCCGAATTGGCATCGCTGCGGATATAGGGAGACAAGGCTATGTCCCAACAATGGTCCACCGTCGTGCCGCGCACATCAGCCCAATTGGCCATCGACGATGGCAACGGCGAAGACCCCTACTTCGAGTGGGCCTGGCAAACGCGCTGGCGTGGCTACGACCGCGGCGCCGGCAAACCTGGCCTGGACGACGCCAGCCAAGTGCCGATCATTGCGTTGGCCAAAGACGAAAACGCGCTGTCCCAACTCATCGCGTGCAGCCATGCGCCAGCCTCGCCGCCGCCGTTGTTGACGATTCCGCAGGTCTATGGCCAACCCGTGCCGGGCAGCAACGACCAATCTGCAATGTGGTTTACCGCCACCGTGCCGCGTGGGCGTTTGTCTGAACTAGTGGGTATGCCCGAGCTGCTGGCCTGGGAGCTGGCCGTGCCGCGCCGCGACGCTGAGACCGCCGCCTCGAGCAGCCGCCTGGGCTACTTTGGCGACATCGACAGCTTCAGCTTGCGCGAGAAGACACCCGCGCGGCTGCCCGCACACCGAGCGGGCGCGGCTTCGCAGGCGATGCAAGGGAAGCTGCAACAGGTGATTGCCGTCGTCGACTTCGGCTGCCCGTTCCTGAACGAGCAGTTCCTGGCACACAGCAGTGCTGCGGCGGCGCCGCTACCGCGTGTCAAGGCCCTCTGGGATCAGGGCTGGAACCAAACCAGCACCCAGACACCCTGGGTCGGCGTGCCTGGGTTCGACTCGGGCCGCGCGCTGTACGAGCCGCAGTTAGAGGCCTTGGCAACTCGCTTGCGACCGAACGGAAAGCGGGCCGCACTCGACGAAGCGACCTTGTACAAACGTATCGACTATCTGATCGCATATGACGACGACAGGCGGCGCGTTTGGTACGCCACGCATGGCGCGGCGGTGTTGAGCGTCGCGGCCGGCAACACTGACCCCTTGACCGGCGAGGCGGGCGACGCCGCCGTAAGCGCCGACCTGGTGTTCGTTAATCTGCCGGCTCTGACCGCATCCGACAGTTCGGGCGCGTCGCTCTCGGCCAACTTGCTTGACGCCGTGCGCTTCGTGCTTAGCTGTTGCGAGCCGCAGGCCCCGATCGTCATCAATGTCAGCTACGGCTCGCACGCCGGGCCGCATGACGGCAGCGCGATGATCGAGCGCGCGCTGGATGAATTGCTGAGTCTGCGCAGCCGCAATTTCGCCATCGTGCTGGGTGCCGGCAATGCGCGCCAGGCGCGCTGTCATGCACGGCGAACGGTCCGCGCCGACAAGCCTGCCCGTTTGATTTGGGAGTTGGCTGCAGGCGACACCACCGACACTTTCATGGAGGTCTGGTACCCCGTGCCCTGGCCCGGCCCCGGCTTGAAGGCCCGCGTGCGCACGGCGCAGGGCGACTGGAGTGCCTGGGTAGCTGCCGGTTGCGCGCAGTGGCTGCGCGACAGCGACAGCGACGAAGTGGTGGGCGGTATCCTGCACCGAGGCCGGGTTCCGAACGGGGCCAGGTCGATGCTCGTGCTGGCGCTAGTGCCGACTGCCAAGCCCAAAGGCCAGCCGGGTGCGTTGGCGGTACCGGGCGAATGGGAAATCGAACTCGCACTGGCAGACGAAAGCCCCGACGCTGCGGCGATCATCGTGCAGGCCTGGATCGAGCGCGACGACCCGGGTGCTTTGGTAGTCGGCGAACAGTCTCACTTCTTGAGTCAAGAATTGACCGACAGCAATGGCACCTTGAGCAGCATTGCGACGGGCCAGCACACCATTGCAGCAGGCGGATTTCGAATCAGCAGTGGTGAGGCCGTGTCATACAGCGCGCTGGGGGAGCGGCCGCGTGAACAGCCTCCCGTCTACGCTGCCTGCGAGGAAGATGACGTGCACCAAGACATCCGCGCTGCGGCGGTTCGTTCGATGGAAAGCCGACGCATGAACGGCACCAGCGTGGCGGCACCGGTTCTGGTGCGCCGGCTTTTCAACTACATGGTGAGTTCGAAGCGGCCTGTGGAGCGGGAGGACTGGCCCGAGGTCATGAAGAGGTTGGCGGCGCGCGACCCTGCCATTCGCCTCCCAGCGTGAATTCACCACCCCGGCGGCAACGCCTTTATCAACACCAGCGTCTTGTTGCCTTCGTCGTGCACCCAGCCGCCTTGCTTCAGGCCCTTGAGCAACTTCGAGATCATTTCGCGTGAGCAGCCCAGGCGCTTGCGCATGTCGTCTTGGGTCGGGCAGGGTTCAATCACACGGGTGCCGTTGAGGCCCGGGCGGGCCAGGCCTTCGAGCAAGAGCGCCAGGCGGCCGTACACATCGAGCAGCGCCATGTGCTTGGCATTCGTGGTGGCGTGGCGCGCGCGGCGGATCACCTTGGCCAGCAGTTCGAAGGCGAACTCGGGCACGTCGGCAATGAACTGCTGCAAGGTCTGGCGCGTGATCACCGCGCACAGCGTGGCTTTCAGGGTTTCGACGCTGGCTGAGCGCGGGCCGCCATCAAGGCTGAGCTCGCCCATGTATTCGCCGGCACCGTATTCGCCGTAGGTGATCTCACGGCCCTTGTCGCCTGAGGCGAAGGCACGCACCTGGCCTTCAAGAATGATGTACAGCGTTTGCCCGAAGTCGCCTTCTTGAATGAGCAAGGTGCTCTTGCGGTAACGGCGCAGTTCGCCGCGCCGCGCCAGGTCGCGCAGATGCGGCGTAAGGGGGGCGATGGCGATGGGGTCGACGTCTGCGCGCTGCATGGCGCGCGAATGTTAACCGTTGCATTCACTGCACTTGGGGCGCGCCGGCTGTCATTTCTTTGCGTCTCGCATCGCGCACTCCCATTTGGACTGAAGAGCGTGTGAACAAGTCCGGCGCGCCCGCTCGTGCGCCGGATTCATGCACAGGCTCTGAGCCCGCGCGCCGCCGCGCTTACGCGGCGTGCGCCCAATGCGGGGTGGGCGTGTTGCCAGGGTCACGCAACGCGCTCACCAGGGGCGGCAGCACGGCCACCATGCGCACCAGCTCGCGGATGCTGGCGCTGCCGGTTTTGTTGCGGATGCTGCCGATCTGCGTGCGCACGGTGGCCATGCCCACGCCATGCTGCTTGGCGATGAGGCTGGGCGCCACGCCTGCACACAAGGCTTCAAGCACGCGCGTTTCGGTTTGCGTGAGCGCATGCCCGCGCGCGAACCATTGCACCGACAGGCCTTCGCACATTTGCCGCTTGCCCAGCACCACCAGCGTGGCGTGGCCGGTGGGCCCCGCGCCGACGGCCAGCGGCACCACCGCCACGCTGACTTGCTGCGTGCCTTCGCCCAGCGTGAGCAGACGGCGCAGCCCACGCTGCGCCGCGGCCAGCGCATCGTGCAGCGGCAACACATCGCGCCCCAGCCGCGCGCCCAACATGCCGCCCAGGCGGCGCAGCGGGTGCTGCTCGTCCAGCTCGCAGCGTGCGGCGTGGTTGGCATGCAGCACCTGGCCGGCCGGGCTGAGCAAGAGCAAGCCGTAGTCGACCTCGTCGAGCATGCTGGCGTACAGGGCGATGGACGCCTGTGCCGCTGACGGGCCGCCTCGGCGTTCCGGGCCAAGGTACGGCGGCGCCGCGGGGCGGGCGGGGGCTTCTTGGTTGAGCACGAGGTCGAACATGGTGTGTCCTGGTTGGTGCGTTGTCGCACCCGCACCGGGTACACGACAAGCGAGTCAAGGTTAGGCACTGTGTCGCCTCAAGAGTGGTGAATTCGAAGCGCCTGCGGTGTGACTTATTCACGCCGGCGCGTGCGTGCATCCAGCGCAGCGCCGGCGCGCGGGCCCTGCATGGGTGCGGCGCATCGAGCAACTGCTTGATATGTCTTGCGCGCGCACAGCGCCGCTGGCCAGGGCACCTGCATCGAGCTGAACCTGCCGCTGTGGGCGCCGGGCCGAACTCCTACACTGCGCGCCATCGCCCAACCGTGGATCGCTCATGAACATGACCGGCCGCCCGAAGGCGAATTGACCGCAATGCGAAGCATGGAGCTTGCCTGATGAGCCGCAACATCGAATACCACTTCGCGCCGAATTCGCCGTGGACCTACCTGGGCCATGAGCGGCTGCGCGGCATCGCGCATGCGGCTGGCGCCAGCATCGAGGTGCTGCCCATTGACCTGGGGCAAATCTTCCCGGTCAGCGGCGGCCTGCCCCTGGCCAAGCGCGCGCCGCAGCGCCAGGCGTATCGGTTGGTGGATCTGAAGCGCTTCAGCCAGGCACTGGGCTTGCCGCTGACGCTGCACCCGAAGTACTTTCCGGTGGCGGCCGATGAAGCCGCGCGGCTGATCATCACGGTGCAAATGAACGACGGCACCGAGGCCGCATTGAACCTGGCCGGCGCGGTGATGCGCGCGGTGTGGGTGCATGAACAGAACATTGCCGACGGCGCCACGCTGGCCGCCTTGCTGTGTGATGCCGGGCTCGATGCGCAGCGGCTTCAGCAAGCCAAACTTCCCGCTGCACAGGAACGCTACGCGGCCAACACCGCGCGCGCGTTGGCCGCGGGTGTGTTCGGCGCGCCCAGCTACATCGTTGAGGGCGAGCTGTTCTGGGGTCAAGACCGGCTTGACTTGCTCGAGCGTCGCCTGGCGGCAGCATGAAGCGCGCGGCGCTGGCGGGCCTGGCCAGCCTCGTCGCGGAGCTGGCGGCAGCGGCGGCCATGGCCGCGCCCTATGTCGGGCCCTTGTTCGACGCCCACCTGCACTACAACGATGAAGCCTGCGCTGACGCGGCGCCGTGCCCCCACCCCTTGCCCGACGTGTTGGCCCGCATGCAACGCAGCGGCGTGCGCGCCATCGTGGCCAACAGCCGGCCCAACACCGGCACCTTGGCACTGGCCCAAGCCGGTGCGGCCACGCGCGCTGCCGGCGTGACCGTGGTGCCGCTGGTGCGGCTGTATCGCAACCGGGCCGACTACAGCGGCTGGTTTGCCGACGAGACCATTCACGACATGGTGTTGCGTGAACTGGCCGCAGGCACGCCGGCTGGGCCGTATCGCGGCATCGGCGAATTCCATCTCTACGACAGCGCCAACGCCGACGGACCGGTGGCGCGCAAGCTGATGCAACTGGCCGAACAGCGCGGCCTGGTGGTGCTGGCGCATGTGGATGACGTGGCCGTGGTCAGGTTGCTGGCCCATGCTCCCAAGGCGCGATTGGTCTGGGCGCACACTGGTATTGGGGGCCCGCCGCCGGCGCGGGTGCGCGAGCTGTTGCAGCGCCACCCAACGCTGATGGGTGAGCTGTCCTATCGGCCGGGGTTGACCGAGAACGGCCACCTGAGTGCGCAATGGAAGGCACTGCTAAGCGAGCATTCCACGCGCTTCATGATCGGCTCTGACACCTGGGTCAATGCGCGCTGGCAGGTGTACGAAGGCTTGATGAGCGAAGCGCGCCAGTGGCTGGGAGACTTGCCCCCCGAGGCGGCGCGCAACATTGCCTGGGCCAACGGCGCGCGCTTGTTTGGCCTGACATCGGCGCCTTGACGCGCGAAGTGACGCGGCAAAGAAAATGGGCCGGCAGCGCCGGCCCACTCAATTGAACGCTGCGATTCAGCTCAGATGGCCGCTGATCAGCTTGGTCATTTCGAACATCGACACCTGGGCCTTCTTGAAGATTTCCTTCAGCTTGGCGTCGGCATTGATCATGGTCTTCTTGGCCTTGTCTTGCAGGCTGTTCTTCTTGATGTATTCCCACACCTTGCGCGTGACCTCGGTGCGCGGCAGCGGCTTGTCGCCGATCACCGCGGCCAGTGCCGCGCTGGGGGTCATGGGCTTCATGAACGCCGCGCTGGGCGCGCGCTTCTTGGCCGCGGGTTTTTTGGCGGGGGCGGCAGCGGCTTTCTTAGCTGCGACCTTCTTCGTCGGCGGCTTTGGTGCGACTACCTTTTTGGCAGGCGCTTTCTTGGCCACAGCCTTTTTCGCGGGAGCTTTCTTTGCAGTTGCCATGTGTCTATCTCCGTCAGTGTTGGATAAGGGTTCAGCGGGGCCGGGCCAGTCTTGTTTGCCCTGGATTTCTCTCGGTTTCCCGTGGGCGGGATATTAATGCGTGTGGCCAGGGCATGGAAGCGCTTTTGCTCGAAACGGTTGCCATTCCCCGACGCAACAGCCACGCGCTATGCTGCGCGCCATGAAGCTCATCACACGTTGGTTGTTGTTGGCCGCTGCGCTGTTGTTGGTGGCGCATCTGTACTCTGGGGTGGCGGTCGCCAGCTTCACCGCGGCGCTGATTGCGGCACTGGTGCTTGGCTTGCTGAACACCCTGGTGCGCCCGCTGCTGGTGTTGTTGACCTTGCCGGTGACGCTGCTCACCTTGGGCTTGTTCCTGTTCGTCATCAATGCACTGATGTTCTGGGCGGCCGCATCGTTGCTCAATGGCTTCAGCGTCAGCGGCTTCCCTGCCGCACTCATCGGCTCGTTGTTGTACAGCTTGTGCGGGATGGTGATTGACGTCGCGATGGAGCGCCTGTTCGCCAATAGATCTGCTTAAAGCAAGCGCTGACAGTTAGCGCACACCATGCATCCGAACTAGCTCGGACAGACTTGCCAATAGTTGCTTTTGATGGTGCCGATGGCTCGAAAGAAACTGTTGAGCAAGCGACTCATGATGCAAGGCTAGGTTGTCAGAGCGCTCGCCACGATATACAGCCGCAATTCGCGCATGCGCGCAG
>JANMYI010000345.1:0-13892 GCA_031381955.1 Burkholderiales bacterium | reverse complement strand
AAGCTCAAGGCGCTTGATTTGGGTGCCATCGAGTTCCTGGCCAAGCCGGTGGACGCCAGCGAGTTGAAGATTCGCGTGCGCAATTCGCTGGTGTTCAAGGTCTATCAAGACCGCCTGGCCAATGACGACCTGCTCACCGGCCTGCCCAACCGGCGCGTGTTCGTCGAAACGCTGCGCGCGGCGCTGGCCGCCGCGGCCAGTGGCGCGCATGGGCTGGCCTTGCTGCACATCAACCTCGACCGGTTCCGCCAGGTCAACGACACCTTGGGCCACGCCGCGGGCGACCGGCTGCTGGCCGCGGTGGCCGAGCGGCTGCTGGCCTGCACGCGGCGCGATGGCGGTGCGGCGCGCAGCCGCCGGGCTGACGCCTTGCAGTTGTCGCGCCTGGGCAGCGACGAGTTTGCCGTGCTGCTGCCCAAGCTGAATTCACCCGACGCTGCGGCGCGCGTGGCGCGGCAGATCGTCAATGCCCTGTCCAGGCCGTTCGAGATCGACCGCAAGGATCTGTTCATCACACCGTCGATCGGCATTGCGCTGTTTCCCGGCGACGGGCGCGATGACGAGACGCTGCTGCGCAACGCCGGCGCGGCCACGGCCCACACCAAGGGCAGCGGACGCAACAACTTCCAGTTCTATTCGGAAGAGCTGAACAACGTTTCACTTGAGCGGCTGGTGCTGGAAACACAACTGCGCCGCGTGATCGAACGCAACGAGCTGGTGCTGCACTATCAGCCCAAGATTGACCTGAGGAGTGGCCGCGTCATCGGCGCCGAGGCGCTGCTGCGCTGGCAGCACCCTGAGCTGGGCCTGGTGCCGCCGGGGCGCTTCATTCCGATCGCCGAAGAAACCGGCTTGATCGTGGGCATTGGCGAATGGGTGGTGAACAACGCCTGTGCCCAGATCACGCGTTGGCGCGAGGCTGGACTGGGTGACGTGAAGGTGGCGGTGAACGTGTCGCGCCACGGCCTGGTGTCGGGTGCGCTGGCCCGCGTGGTGGGCGCGGCCATCCAGCGCAACGGCGTGGCGCCGGGTCAATTGGTGCTGGAGCTGACCGAGAGCATGCTGATGGATCGCGTGGACAAAACGCGCAAGCTGTTGCTCGAATTGCGCGCCCTGGGCGTGGAGCTGTCGATTGACGACTTCGGCACCGGCTACTCATCAATGAGCTACTTGAAGCAGTTCCCGGTGCAGGAACTCAAGATCGACCGCAGCTTCGTGATGGGCACGCCCGACGACAAGACCGACGTGGCCATCGTGCGCGCCTTGGTGGTGCTGGGCCACAGCCTGGGCATGCGCGTGGTGGCCGAAGGCGTGGAAACCGAAGGCCAGCGCGCCGTGCTCAAGGAACTGGAGTGCGACAGCTTCCAGGGCTTTCTGGTGAGCAAGGCAGTGCCGGCGGACGAGTTCGCGCAGCGCTGGCGCGAGATCAACGGGTAGGAGCGTGGCCGGGTGTCTGGCTAGCCCTGGCAGGCGGCGTAATGCTCGTAGGCGGCCTGGTCGTAGACGAAGTCCAACGTCGGCACGAAGCGGCGTACGTCGGCGCAGGCACGGCTCGCGTTGCTGGCGCAGGGCCAGGTTCAGTCTGGGTGGTTCTGCGCCGCAGGCGATGCCTGGCCGCTGGCGTGGGCGTCGTCGCGCTGCCGGGTCGCAGGGTCGGTGCGCCGCCGGCCGGCGTTTTTGCCGCGCTGGGGCGCCGCCGGTTCGGCCTGATCAGGTAGTTCCAGCGGATTGGCCCGGCACAGCTCGGCCCAGTGGGCTTGCGGGAAGCTCATGAACGCCAGCAGGTCGTGCCCGGTGGCGTCAATCAGCGCGGCGACCTTGGGGAACTTGATGCTCAAGTGCGCAGTCACCCAATCCCGCTGCGCGAGCGTGCGAACCGGCGACGCTTGCGCGAACACGGTGCCGATGATCCGTGACACCGCCGGGCGCTGCGCCTTGTCAACAAACGCCAGCGCGTCGCGCATGAAGTCCACCCGGCAGCACTGCCAGCGCGCTTGTAGCGCCGTGGCCGCAGCAGCTTTGATGCCTGCATGCCGGTCGCTGGTCACCAGTTGCACGCCTTTCAGCCCACGCCCGACCAGGCCTTGCAGGAACTCGGTCACGGCCGGCTCGGAGTTGGAGGCCCCGACCTTCAGGCCCAACACTTCACGCCGGCCCTGGATGTTGGCGCCCACCGCCACCATCACGCGCACTTGCACCGAGCGCTCGCCCGCAGGTGCCTTGGCGCGCAAGGTGTTGATCCAGAGGTAGGGCCATTCACCTTCGATCGGCCGATTCAGGAATGCGGCCACGCGCTCGTCGACCTCACCGCACAGTTGCGAGACCTGGCTCTTGGGCACGCAGCTCATGCGCAGCGCCTTGGCCAGGTCATCCGCCGAGCCGGGCGAAATTTTCTGCACACAGGCCTCTTGGATCACGGCGATCAGCGCTTTTTCGGCGGTGCGCCGACGATCCAGAAACTCCGGGTAGTAGCTGCCCTGGCGCAACTTGGGGATCTTCAACTCCACGCTGCCCGCCTGGGTGTCCCAGGTGTGGTCGCGGTAGCCATTGCGGCTGTTCTGGCGCTTGGCTGACTTCTCGTCGTAGCTGGCCCCGCAGCGGCCTTGCACATCAACCTCGATCAGGCGTTGGGCGAGGTACTGCACCATCTGGCGCAAGACATCGATCTGCGCCGTGGCGGCGATGGGTTCGGCCACTGCCGATGCGCTGTCGTTCATGTTGACTTCCTTACGCCACCGGCCAGCCTGCTGCACCGCCCCATCGGGGCCGCCGCTGACCGCGCGATCACCGTACAAAATGACCTGCACCAGCGTTGACCCATACCGTACCCCGGTGACCCATTTTGTGCCATATCTCACAGGCAAGACTTACACCATATTCGGGAAAGCACGGGGCAAAAAACTTACACCACCAAACATCCCGGCAGGTAGACTGATTTTGCGATTCGACGTCATATCTGTAGGTTCTTCACCGGTGTTCGGAACCTGACAGGCCGTTGCAACGGACGGCGACTCGCCATTTCATCATTTGAGTCCCTAAAACTGGAGATCATTATGCGTGTTCTGACACTTGAAGAAATGCTGCTCACGGCTGGCGGCGGCCGCAAATCCGGCTGTGGCGGTGGCGGTGGTGGCGGCGGCGGCGGCGGCAAGGGCAGCGGCAAGGGCAAGGGCAGCGGCGGCAAGGGCAGCGGTAAGGGCGGCGGCGGCGGCAAAGGCAGCGGCAAGGGCGGCGGCAAGGGCGGCAAGGGCGGCAAGGGCTGCAAGTGCTGAGTCCAGCCATCGTTTGAAGCACGTCACGGACGCTTTGCCGTCCGTTCCTCAAAGGCCCGGTCACGGGCCTTTGTAGTTTGTGGTGCCGGTGTCTGAGGCCGACAGTGACTGGCCCATGAGCGAGCCGTGCCTGCCCGAGGCCCAAGCTGCCTACAAGCGGCTTGGCGCGCACGCCGCGGGCGGCGTGCTCAGCATGGCCTCAGAGCAGCAGCGAGCGGCCAAGTTGGCCGTATTGGCTTTCCTCACGCCACCAGGACACCAGCGCACGCAGGTCTTCAGGCATGCGCTCGTACGCGGCCTCGGTGATGCGCAGCGGCGGCTGCTGGGCATAGTTCTTGAAATCGCGGAACCAAGGCCGGTTGAAGATCAGCGTCAGGATTGGGCGCACCGTGTCGGAGCGATTGCCCAGGCCGCGGTGCGCGCACCGGTAGTCAGTCAGCAGGCACGAGCCCAGCGGCACCACGGGGTCTTGCGAGCCGCCCGCTTCGGCCTGCTCGGTGGGCAGAAGGTGGCTGCCCTTGTAGAAGCGTGTCGTGCCGGTGAATTCGTTCAGCGGCACCAAAGGAATGATGATCTGGGTGGCAAAGCACGGCAGCCCGAAGTGCCACTGCGTTTCGGGGAACAGCGCCGGGTGATCCTTGTGCAGGCGTTGGTCCCGGCTGCCGGGCAGTGAAATGACCGCGGTGAACGCGCCCAGCACGCAGTCGTCGCCGAGGATCTTGCGGATGATCGGCAACACCATCGGCGCGCCCAGCAGCCCGGGGTCGCCGAAGGTTTCATCGATGTCCACGGTGAGCATGTAGCGCTTGTCGCCCAGGCGCAGGGCGTCAGGGTGGTTGTCC
Organism: Burkholderiales bacterium; assembly: GCA_031381955.1. Taxonomy (GTDB): domain Bacteria; phylum Pseudomonadota; class Gammaproteobacteria; order Burkholderiales; family Burkholderiaceae_C; genus Rubrivivax. The sequence continues at coordinate 9,778 of JANMYI010000345.1, read as the reverse complement.
TCACGAAAGTAGGGCAGGTAGTGCTCAAAAAAGGTTTGCTGGATGCGCTCAATGGCTTCGGGGGCGAAGGCGTTGTCGACTTGCAGCGTGCCGTAGGTTTGGAACAGTGACGCACCGAGCGCCAGCAGTTCCGGCGCGACCTCGGCGCTGGCCCGGTCGGCATCGGTGTAGCGCAGGATCGGCATGCGCTCGGGCTGCGCCGCATCGCCCTGCATTTGCTCGATCGCGCGTGCGCGGGCCAGATTGGTCTGCGCCGGACCCAGGCCCGGCGCCAGCGCCAAGGCGCGCATCAGATGCTCAGTGCTGGGCGCCAATTGCAGATCTTCCATCAGCACCGCGCCCAGCCCAGCGTGCAACGTGGCGCTATCGGGTTGCAGTTCGAGCGCGCGTTCATACATCTCTGCGGCCGACTCCAGGTCGCCGCGCTTGTGCAACACCAGCGCCAGGCGCTGCGCCACCGCGGCGTCATGCGGGTGGCGCGCCGCGTCGTCCATCAGCAGATGCTGGGCCCGCCGGTACTCATGGTGGGCTTCATAGTCGGCCGCGAGTTCGCGCGTGAGGCTCGCATGGCGCACCGTCAGCAGGTCGCAAACGTCGAGCAGGCTTTCGAGCCGCGCCAGCAGCGTGCCCCGCACGTCGGCGCGTGCGTGGTCGCCCGGATAGTGGGCGAAGTTGACGATGAACTGGATCATGCCGGCACACATGGCCGCGGGCAGCAAGCGGCGCAGGGTGGCCACGTCGGCATAACCGCCCTGGGCCAGCGCGGCTATGTAGCCATGGAGCATCAACCCGTCCGGGCTGCCCGCGGCGGCTTGCGCAGCCGGGCTGCCTGACAACAAGATGGTCGGCATGGCGCAGCCGCTGAACAAGCCGTGCAGGGACATGCCGGCCGGCCCGACCATGGCGTCGTCCCAGTCGAGCAAGACGCAGGTGCCATCAATCAGCATGGCCGCGTTGGGCGGCCGCAGGTCGCCGTGTTCAAGCGTCAGCGGCAACTCGGCGGCCCGCGCCAAAAAGGGCTCGAGCAGCGACATGCGCCGCCGCAGGGCGCGCTCGTATTGCTGTGCTGGCCCGGCGCCAATGAAGTACTCGGCATGCACACCGGATGCATCACTTGGCGCGGTGCCCGGGCCAGGCCGCAAGAACGCCAGCAACCGCGCCGGCAGCGCAGCCAGGTCAGGCCGCGGCAGGCCGGCCAACACCTCGGGTGATGCCGCAGCTTGCAACTGCATGCGGGCGAAGGCCTGGGCCAGTTCACGCAGGTCTTCGCTTGCAGAATCGTAGGACAAGGTGGCGCCGTCATGGCTGGCCGAGAGCAGCCAACCGTGTTGCGGGTTGACCGCCAACACCTCGGGTATGCGCGGCGCGAATTGCCTGGCCAACGCCGCGATGGCCGGTAGCACCGGCCGTTTATGCGGTGGCACGATTTTCAGAAAGGCCGCCCCTTGCGCGCCGGCCAGCCGGTGCGTGCGTGCCCAGGGGGCGTCAGTGACGAGGGCGCTGTGCTCGAAGGCAAAACATGCGTGTGCCCAGCGCTGCGCGTCGGCGTCAATGCTCTGAACGGAGGCCTCATGGATGTTCATGGTGAAGACTTTGCAAAGAGATGTGGATGGATGCCTGGCATGCTGCCACGAAAGCGGCCCGACGCCCACACCAACTTGGCTAGTCAACGCAATCTGCCTGAAAGTGCTGGCGCCGACTCACAATGCCCTTCACAGTGCCAATTGCCGGCTGTCGCTGCTCACGCGCAAGCGCAGCTCGCGGCGCAGGCGCGGTACGGGCATCTTGCATGACAGCAGCGGGTCGTCGAAGTCGCGCAACATGGGTGGCCGCGGTGCTTCAAAGTACAGGTCGCTGTTGTCAACGATCTCTTCGGTGGCGGCCAGGCGCACTTCCTCGAAGCTCGCGCAGGCTTGCATCACGCAGGGCACGTGGCTGACACCCTGGGCCCGCAGCGAGTAGGCGCGGTGGTGGCCGTTGTTGAGCACCAGGCGCCCGTTGTAGCGCACCACGTTCATCAGGTTGGTGCTGTAGCCCACGCACAGTGCCACCACCTTTTGCACATGGCCGCGCATCGTCAGGCCGCTGATCTGTGCCGCGTCCAGCACCTTGGCGCCGAGGTAACGCATGTCGTGCGCGTCAGCGATGAAGCTGAACAGATCATCGTCGTGCCCGGCCAGTTTGACGCTGGCTTGCGTGGCTGCCAGCGGCAGGCAAATCTTGGCCAACCGGCCGGGGGAAGGGCGCCGCGCCGCGGCAACACTTTGCACGGTGGCCTGCGTGAGGGTGTACTGCGACACCACCAGCCGATCCAGTTCAACCATGCCAAAGGCCACCGGCACGTCGTTGAAGGTCTCGCGAAAGGCGGGCAGTTCCAACAGCTTGGCCACGTGCGCAGCGGCGGCGGCGGGCAGGGGTTTGATCTGTGGCTGGTCGGCGGCGCCGGCTTGTTCCCGTGCCAGTTGCCGGTAGCGCGCCGCCGCGCCGCGCCAGAACTGCGTGATTGCGGCGACATCCAGCGCGGCGACATCCAGCGCGGCGTTGCTGTCGGGGAACTGTTTGAACCACTCAAGATGGCTGGCCAGATGCCGCGGCCCCATCAGGCACAACTCGACCAGCCCGGGATCAGTGGCCGCTGGCGCGCCGTGGGCGGGGACGGGGTGGCGTTTGTTGGGCATGTCGGGTCGGCCTGGGTGGGCTGCTGCGAAGCGGGCCGGCATGATGACCGATTGCGCGCTGCGGAAGGTGACGGGCAGGTTGATGTCGAACGTTGTAACAGCCGCCTGGCCGCAACTCGATGTGCCGGTTTTTCTGGGCATACTTGCGGGCGCTTTGGCACTCGTTGGGGTGCTACTGTTCACCGGTGCTCAGGGTCTGGGCATTGATGCACACAAGCGTAGCTGCCGAGCGGCTTGATGCACGCCGGCATGGCCCCTGGCTGGGGCGTGCGCGCCGCCAGCAGCGCCGGCCCATGGCATCGGCCAGCGGGGCGGCACAACGGGTGCCAAAGGGTTCACACAAGTCAATGAATCAAGACAGCCCGCTGTTTCGGCAAGAGGTGCTCGACGCCAAGCGGCCGCAGTTCTACGGTGCCATCGTGCTCACGCCCGATGCATCGTCACGCTGGGTCGCGCTGATTGCGCTGTGCGTGGTCGTCGCCCTGGGCGCGCTGATCTCGCTGGGCAGCTACACGCGGCGCTCCACCGTGGTCGGGCAATTGCACCCCAACCAGGGCCTGATTCGCGTCACCGCCAGCCAGGCCGGCGTGGTCGTCGAGCAGCATGCGCGCGATGGCCAGGAGGTCAGGCGTGGTGACGTGCTGTTTGTGTTGTCGGGCGACCGCATGGGGCCCGACACCCAGGGCTACCAGCGCGGCATCGCGGCACAGATCGAGGCCCGGCGCCGATCGCTCGAACAAGACCTGAACCGGGTCGGCGCCAGCGAGGCCCAGGAGGCCGAGCAATTGCGCCGCCGTGCCGCCTCGCTGCGCGCCGAACTGGAGCCGGTGTCGCGCCAGGCGCAACAACTGAGCCTGCGCATCGGCGGCGCTGAAGACGCCGTGCGGCGCTACGAAGGCTTGTACAAGCAAGGCTATGTGTCGCGCGACGAACTGCTGGCCAAGGAGTCGGAGTTGACCGAACTGCGCACGCGGCTGCAAGGTGGCCGGCGCGATGTGATGATGCTGGAGCGCGACCTGGCCGCCACGCAGCGCGACCTCGACACCCTGCGCACCCGCTTTGCCGACCAGCGCTCCGAGCGTCAGCGCTCGATCCTGCTGGCGCGCCAGGAGTTCACCGAGATCGAGGCCCGCCGGCGCGTGGTGGTCACCGCACCGGCCGACGGCAAGGTCACGCTGATGCAGGGCGAGGTGGGCCAGAGCATCGAGCCCAGCCGGGCGCTGGTGCACCTGATTCCGACCACCACCAAACTCGAAGCGCGCCTGTATGCGCCGAGCCGGGCCACGGGTTTCGTGCAGCCCGGCGCCACCGTGCTGTTGCGCTACGACGCTTTCCCCTATCAAAAGTTTGGCCAACATGTCGGCAAGGTGGTGTCGATCTCCACGGCGGGCGTGGGTGCGGCCGAGATCCAGGGGTTTTCGCAGCGCCCCGAACTGGCCGGCGAGCCCTTGTTCACGATCACCGTCACCCTGCCCGCGCAGACGATCAATGGTGTCGACCGTGCGCTGCCCCTGCAGGCCGGCATGCGCGTGGAGGCCGACATGCTGCACGAGACCCGGCGCCTGTACGAGTGGATCCTGGAACCCTTGTTCGCTGCGCGCGCGCGCATGAACCAAGGTTGAAATGAAACATCCCCTACGCGCTTCGCGCGCCTTCCGGCAGGCAGGCCGGAAGGCCTTCGCAGGCGAGATACAGTCCGCAGGGACTGTTTCTCGTCCGGGCTCAGCGCCCTCAAGGGGGGCGAGCCCGCACCGAGCCAGCGCCTGCGCGCTGGCGAGTGGCTGGCGAACGCCCATCGGCATGCAAGCCGATGGGCAACGCCAGCGGCCCGGCAAGTGCGGTTCCGCGGCGTTCGCTTGGGCCGTGCTGCTTCATGCGTGGCAGGTTGCGGCTGGCGCCACGGAAAACTGACATGGCCTTGCTTGATCGCATCCAAACAGGCTGGCGTTCGGCCATGCCGGTGGTGTTGCAAACCGAGGCCTCTGAGTGCGGCCTGGCTTGCCTGGTGATGCTGCTGGCGCATCACGGCACGACGACCGACCTGCCCACCCTGCGCTCGCGCCACGGTGCCATGCCGCAGGGCATGACCGTGACCGACCTGATCCGCGTGGCCGCGGTCGAACACCTCACCACGCGTGCGCTGCGGCTTGATCTGCATGAACTGCGCGGGCTGCGCCTGCCGTGCATCCTGCACTGGGAGTTGTCGCACTTCGTGGTGTTGCGCGAAATTCGCGGCGACGGCGTGGTCATCATCGACCCCGCGCAGGGTGAGCGCAAGCTGTCGCTCGAAGCGTTTTCGCGCGCCTTCACGGGGGTGGCGTTGGAGCTGTGGCCCAGCTCGGGTTTCGCCCCGCGCTTTGAGGCGCAGCGCATCTCCCTGCGCCACCTGATCGGCCACGTCGGTGGCCTGTGGCCCACGCTGTGGCGGGTGCTGGCGGTGTCGCTGGCGCTGGAGGTGCTGGGCCTGATGAGCCCGTTGTTCATGCAGTGGATCGTCGACCACGTGATCGTGTCGCGCGACCTTGAACTGCTGACCACCCTGGGCATCGGATTCGTGCTGCTGCTGTTCGTGGAGCAGGCGTTCACGGTGTTGCGCTCCTGGCTGGTGCTGCGCGTGGGCACGCAGTTGCGCGTGCAGTGGCGCTCGAACGTACTCAGCCACCTGCTGCGCCTGCCGCTCGACTACTTCTCCAGGCGGCACCTGGGTGATGTGATGTCGCGCTTTGGCTCGATCAGCAACATCCAGCAGGTGCTCACCAACACCTTCGTCGAAGCCGCGCTTGATGGCGTCATGGTCATCCTGGCCCTGAGCCTGATGCTGCTGTACAGCCTGGAACTCAGCGCCGTGGCTATTCTGTCGGTGCTGCTCTACACCCTGGTGCGGGTAGCGCGCTATGGCCCGCTGCGCCGGGCCACGGCCGAACGCATCGTGCGCTCGGCCAATGAGTCCAGCCACCTGTTGGAAACCGTGCGCGGCATTCGCACCATCCGGCTGTTTGCGCGCGAAACCGAGCGCCTGAGCACGTGGCAGTCGCTCATGGTGGCCGACGTGAACGCGGGGCTGCGCATCCAGAAGCTGGAGATCTTCTACCGCATGATGCGCCGCACCTTGTCGGGCCTGTTCACCTTGTTGTTATTGTGGATGGGTGCGCGCATGGTCATTGCGGGCGGCATGAGCGTGGGCATGCTGCTGGCCTTCCTGGCCTATCGCAGCCAGTTCGATGGCCGCGTGACCGATCTTGTCAACAATTGGTTCGATCTGCGCATGCTCGGCCTGGATGCGCAGCGCCTGGCCGACATCGTGCTCACCGCCGCCGAACCCGGCGGCGGGCCGGTGGCCGGCGCGAGCCTCGCCACGCCGCCCGAGATCAACTTCGCCGGGCTGCACTTCCGCTACGCCGAAGGCACGCCCGATGTCTTGGCCGATCTGCACCTGCACATTCCGGCCGGGCAATCAGTGGCCATTGCCGGCCCATCGGGTTGCGGCAAGACGACCCTGGTCAACATGCTGTTGGGGGCCTATCACGCCCAGCGCGGCGCGATCCTCATCGACGGCGTGGCGCTGGAACACTTCGGCATCGACCGCTGGCGCGCCCGGGTGGGCACGGTGATGCAAGACGATGTGCTCTTCGCCGGCTCGGTGGCCGACAACATCAGCTTCTTCGACCCCAAGGCCGACCACGAGTGGGTGGAGCAGTGCGCACGCCATGCCTCGATCCACGACGACATCATGCGCATGCCCATGGCCTACCAGACCTTGGTGGGCGACATGGGCACCACGCTATCGGGCGGGCAGAAGCAACGGGTCTTGCTGGCGCGCGCGCTGTATCGGCGCCCGCAGGTGTTGATCCTCGACGAGGCCACCAGCCACCTCGACACCTTGCGCGAAGCGCAGGTCAACGCGGCGGTGTCCAAGATGGCGGTCACGCGCATCGTCGTGGCGCACCGGCAGGAGACGCTGGCCTCGGTCGACCGGGTGGTGGAAATGGCCGCCGGCAAGATCGTGCGCGATGAAACTTCGCAGGCCTATCGGCAGCGCCTGCGCGACCTCAACAAGGAGCCTGCAACGTGAGGCGAGTCACACCAATCGTTAGTACCTGCGGCCTGTTTGGCGCTGCCGCTTTGAGCACGCTGGCGCTGAGCAGCTTCGCGTTGGCCTTGCCGGTGACGCCAGGCCCGGCAGGGTTGCAGGTGGTTGTCGTGCCCGTGCATCAAGCCGCTTCACAGCGCGCGCAGCAGCTTGCCGCGCCAGGCGCCTTGTCGCTGGTTGACTTGCAGCATTGCGGCGCACTGCCCACGCCGGGCACCGCGCAGGTCGTGCGCATCGACACCGTGCTGCGCGCGGTGATCTGCCACAACGCCGGCGTGTTGCGCGGTACGGGGCTGGCGAGCAAGGCGCAGTCGGCGCTGGACCTGGCCCAGGCGGTGAACCGGCCGGCGCTGAGCCTGCGCACCGGCGCCGACGCAGAAAGCCGCGGCGGCGTGGGCATGGCCGCCACCCTCAACCTGCAATGGCTGCTGTTCGACTTCAAGGCCGGTGACGCCGCCACCCTGCAAGCCCGCCATGCGCTGGCGGCCGTGTTCAGCGAACAGCGGATCGAAGTCGCCAATGCGCTGGCCGACGCGGCGCAGCGTTACGCCGATGCGCTGTCGGCCAAGGGCCGCATGGACGCCGCCGCGAGCAACGCCTTCGTGGCGCACGACAGCAGCCAGGTGATCGATGCGCGCCAGAACGCCGGCGCGGCAACGCTGTCGGAAAAGCTCCAGGCCCAAACGGCAAAGTCGCAAGCTGAACTGGATTTGTCGCGCGCCATCGGGCAGTGGTTCTCCGCGCGCGGCGCCCTGGCCGTGGCCATGGGACTGCCATCTGACCAGGCCTTCGAAGTGCAGGCCGATGAGCCGCCGCCGGCCGCGGCGGCGGCCCCGGGCCTGGACATCCCGGCCTTGATCGCCGAGGCCCGCGCCAACCACCCCCGGGTGGTGTCCGCCGCGGCGCGGCTGGCGGAAGCACGCGCCCGGGTCGACACCGCAACGGCGCAACGCTGGGGCAGCGTCAGCGCCGTCGCCAATGCCGGGCGCATGCGCTCTAGCAGCGAGTCCGACATCCGCAGCTCAGCCGGCGTGGGCGTGCAGTGGAGCGTTCCCATCCTCGACCGCGGGCTGCTGGCCAGCCGCCTGAACGACGCCCAGGCCGAAGTCGTGCTGAACCGCGTGGCGCTCGACGACGCCGGCGCACAAATCGAATTGCAGGTCTGGCAATTGGCGCAGGCGCTGTTGGCCGAGCGCGCCGGCCTGCGTGCCAGCCGCACCGTGCTGCAAAGCGCCGAAGCCGCGCTGCGCGCCACGAGTGAACGCTACCGCGCCGGCGTGGGCGGGTTCAGCGAGGTGTTGAATGCGCAAAACGCCGCCGCCAGCGCACGCTTCCAGGCGGCCGATGCGCAAGCCAGCCTGCAGCGCACGGAGTTGCGCCTGTCTATCACCATGGGCCGGCTGGGGCCCCACCTGGCGGGCAACGGCGAACGCATCAGCCTGGGCCATGGCCTGGGCATTGGCCCCCGGCCTTGATTCACTTCACCTCAAAAGCCGGCAGCTTCTTCGCCACGGCCACGTTCTTCAGCGTCACGAACACCGGCATGCCGTTCTTGAACGCCGGGTAGTCCTCGCCTTGAATAAGCGGGCGCAGGTAAGCCTTGCACTTGTCAGTGATGCCGAAACCGTCGCGGCTGATGAAGTTGCGCGGCATGAACTTCTCAACGTTGGCCACCTTGGCCAGCGGCGCCACGCCGATCTTGTAGCGGTAGGGCGTATCACTCAGGCGTTGCACCGTGGGCATCACCGCGTTGTGACCGGCCAGCGCCAACTCCACCGCCTTGGCGCCCAGCTCATAAGCCTGTTTCACATCGGTCTTGCTGGCGATGTGGCGCGCGGAGCGTTGCAAATAGTCGGCCACCGCCCAGTGGATCTTCACCTTCAGCCCTTCTTTCACCATGTTGGCCACCACCGGCGCGGCGCCGCCCAGTTGGGCATGGCCGAAAGCGTCTTTCGTGCCCTGTTCGGCCAGGAAGCGGCCGTCAGGGTGGTGGCAGCCTTCGCTGACCACCACGGTGCAATAGCCATGCCGCTTGACGAGCTCGGCCACGCGCGCCAGGAACTTGGTTTGGTCGAAGGCGAGTTCAGGGAACAGCACGACGACCGGGATGCCATGGTCTTCAAGCAGGCCACCGGCCGCGGCGATCCAGCCGGCGTGCCGCCCCATCACTTCGAGCACGAAGACCTTGGTGGATGTCTTGCACATCGAACGCACGTCGAACGAGGCTTCAAGCGCCGACACCGCCACGTACTTGGCCACCGAGCCGAAGCCAGGGCAGTTGTCGGTGATGGGCAGGTCGTTGTCCACCGTCTTGGGCACATGGATCGCTTGCACCGGGTAGCCTAACGTTGCCGATAACTGGCTGACCTTGAAGCAGGTGTCGGCCGAATCGCCGCCGCCGTTGTAGAAGAAGTAGCCAATGTCGTGGGCCTTGAAGACCTCGATCAGGCGCTCGTATTCGCGCCGGTTCGCCTCCAGGCTCTTGAGCTTGTAGCGGCATGAGCCGAAGGCGCCCGAGGGCGTGGTCATCAGGCCGCGGATGGCGGCCGCGCTTTCCTTCGAGGTGTCAATCAACTCTTCCGTTAACGCCCCGATGATGCCGTTGCGCCCGGCGTACACCTTGCCGATCTGCGTCTTGTTTGCGCGCGCGGCTTCAATCACCCCGGCGGCGGAGGCGTTGATGACGGCGGTGACACCGCCGGACTGGGCATAGAAGGCGTTTTTCTTGGCCATACTGATTGTGGGTGGTTGGTTAACGATTGAGAAAGATCAGTGTGCAGCCAACGCGCGGCCCACCACTTCGCGCACGTTGGGGCTCAAGTCAGGCTTGGCCGCCACGCGTTCGATGGCCTGGCGCGCCGCGCTGCGGTAGGGCTGCGCCAGGTGCTGGAAGCGGTCGAGCGCGCGCGCCAGGCGTGAGGCGACCTGCGGGTTCATGGCGTCGAGCAGCAACACGCGCTCGGCCCACAGCACATAGCCGGCGGCATCGGCGCGGTGGAAGGCCGCCGGG
>JANMYI010000330.1:0-3742 GCA_031381955.1 Burkholderiales bacterium | reverse complement strand
GGCAAGCGGACTTGCGACTTGACGATCTTCACGCCCATCTTGACCAGCCCTTCGGCGATGTCGGCGTTGGTCACCGAACCGAACAGGCGGCCATCGACACCCGCCTTCTGGCTGATGCGAACCGTTTTGCCCTGAATCGATTCACGCAGCGCTTCGGCTTCACTCAGCTTGGTGGCGGCGAGCTTTTCGAGTTCAACGCGGCGGCCCTCGAACTCCTTGATCGCCGCTTCAGTGGCGCGGCGCGCACGCTTGCCCGGGATCAGGAAGTTGCGCGCATAGCCGTCCTTGACTTTGACCACGTCACCCAGGTTGCCCAGGTTGGTGATCTTTTCCAGCAGGATGATTTGCATGGTGTGGGGCTCCTCAGACGCGATGCTGGTCGCTGTACGGCAGCAATGCCAGGAAGCGCGCGCGCTTGATCGCGGTGGTGAGCTGGCGCTGGAAGAACGCGCGCGTGCCAGTCAGGCGGGCCGGCGTGATGCGGCCGTTCTCGCCGATGAAGTCGCGCAACACGTCGATGTCTTTGTAGTCAATTTCTTTGACGCCGGCCACGGTGAAGCGGCAAAAGCGCTTGCGCCGAAAGAGCAGGGATTGCTGGTTGCGCTTGGGGCGCTTGTCTTTGCCGAAACGGCCTTTACCACGGGGAGGGGGCATGAGAAAACTCCTGATGAAAACGTTTATGCGAGATGCTGCGAAGGTTCTGCGTCGATCTGAGTGAGATGGAAGACCACACCGCGGCCATTGCGTGCACTGGCCAGGAAGCCGCCGAAGCGGGCCTGGCTGCCCAGCGCCAATGTGCTCAACACGCGGGTAATCTGCCCGATGGCCACCGCACGCAATTCAAGTGCAACCTTGCGCGGTTGGCCGTCTTCGCTGAGCGCCGACTCGTGCTTGAGCACCGCGTCGATCGCCGGCAAGCCGGCCGGTGTGTAGCGCACTGCGTTGCGTTCCTGAAGCTGGGCCGACAGAACCAGGTGGTTCAGCACGGCGTGTGTTCAAGCGCGCGCGGCAGTCCAGTCTTCAGGCCGCAGCCTCAACCGGGGGTGCGCGGCGCGACTCTTCTTTGTCGGCGGCGCGCATCATCAGCGAAGGCGTGGTCACGGCCGCATCGCGCTGAACCGTGAGGTGGCGCAGCACGGCGTCATTGAAACGGAAACCCGTTTCGATCTCGGCCAGCGTCTCCTTCGTGCACTCGATGTTCAGGCACAGGTAGTGCGCCTTGGCCAGCTTTTGAATCATGTAAGCCAGCTGACGCCGCCCCCAATCTTCAACCCGGTGCACCTTGCCGGCGGCATTGGTGACGAGCGCCTTGTAGCGCTCGAGCATGGCGGGAACCTGCTCGCTTTGATCCGGGTGGATCAGCAGGACGATTTCATAGTGACGCATGGACACTCCTTGTGGATTTCCTCTTGAAAATCAAGAGGAGGAAGCCGCTCCGTAAGCGTCAACTTTAGGTCGGATGCGGCAAGGAAAGCCCATGATTCTATCAGACTTGGACGCCTGATCATGGTTGGCAGGCACCGCTTTGCAGACAACGCCTGGGTCAGCGTTCGTTTAGCGCCGGACGGCGAACCTCATCCAGCACACCGCGCTGCGATGCAGCAGGTGGCGCTGTCGCCAAGCTCACGAGCACCAGCGCAGCCGCACCTAACGGCACAGCAAAGACGCCTGCTGCGATGGCGTCAATTCCGAACCATTGTGTGCTTTCCAGCCCTTGGGTCACGCCGAGCCACCGCCGCAACAATGCCTGGTTCATGGCCAGGTAGTAGCCGCAAACGCCCAATCCAATCAACATGCCTGCCATCGCACCGGCGTGATTGGCACGCCGCCAGAAAATGCCGAGCACCAAGGCTGGAAAGAATGCGGCGCCAGCCAACGAGAACGCCGCCGACACAAACTGCAAGATATCGGTGATGTGCAGCGAAGCCACCAGCGCAGCGGCGACGGCCACCATCATGATGAGCATCTTGGAGACGATCACCCTGCGCAAGGCTGGCGCATCGGGGTTGAGCGTACGGTAGTAGATGTCGTGTGAGACGGCGTTGGCAATGGTCAACAGCAAGCCGTCCGCCGTGGACAGCGCGGCGGCCAGCCCTCCGGCCGCAACCAAGCAGGTGGCGAAATAGGGCAAGCCGCCGATTTCGGGCGCCGCCAGCACGATGGCATCGCCCGACAGGCGCAACTCCGCAAGCTGAAGAATGCCGTCGCCATTCACGTCCTGGACTGAAACCAGCCCTGGGTCGAGTTTGGACCAGCGCGCAAGCCAGCGAGGAAGTTCATCGAACGGCAGGCCAACGACGTGATGCAAAACTTCGTGCTTCACCAGCACGGCCAATGCGGGTGCGGCCAAATACAAAATGACGACAAAGAGCAAAGACCAAGCCACTGATTCACGCGCCTCGTTCACGGTGGGTGTGGTTTGAAAGCGCACCACCAGATGGGGCATCACCGCCGTGCCCACCATCAGGCACAGCATCAATGCGATGAAGTTGAGGCGTGCGTGGTTGCTCCCGCCAGACCACGCGCCAGGTGCGCCCGGCGAGGTCTGGGCAAAGGGCAAGGTTTGGGGCGCCATGCCAGCCAGAGGTTGTGAATACTTCAGTGCCGTATCGCGTGCATGCTCGTAGACCTGTTTCGCGCGGGTCTCGGTACGGGGCAAGGCTTGCAGTTCACGCTCCGCCCGCTGGATCTGCGCCAGCGGCGATTGTTCGACGCGCAATGCCGCCACCAACTCTGACTGCAGGCGAATATCGGTCTGCACCGCGTCAGCGACATCAAGCAACTTGCGTTGCGCTTGCGCGCTGCTGGTGCGCAGGCGCTGCGCCACGTCAAGCTCCGCCGGGTCGGCCATGAGGGCCTTCTCGCGGTGGGCAATTCCCTGGATCTGCTGCTCATAGGCACCCAAGGGAAGCAGCAGTCCCGTTTGTTTGACCGACAACCACATCAGCGGCACCAGAAAGGCCACGATGAGCACGATGTATTGGGTCACTTGAGTCCAGGTCACGGCCCGCATGCCGCCAAGAAACGAGCACACGAGAACCCCACCAAGACCCACCATGATGCCCACCTCGAAACTCATGCCCGTGAGGTGAGAAGTGATCAGGCCAACGCCGTAAATCTGCGCCACCAGATAGATGAACGACACCAAGACGGTGGCCAGTGCGCCCACCACCCGCGGCCCGCGGCCCCCATAGCGCGCACCTAGAAAGTCGGGCAGGGTGTACTGGCCAAAGCGCCTGAGGTACGGCACCAGCAGCAGGGCCAGGAGGCAGTAGCCGCCTGTCCAGCCAAGAATGAACGCCAAGCCTGAGAAGCCCTGCAAGTACAGCACTCCAGCGGTGCCGATGAATGATGCGGCGGACACCCAGTCTGCGGCGGTGGCCACGCCGTTGTAGAACGCGGGCACGCGGCGACCCGCAAGGAAATACTCGTTAGGGTTCATGGTGCGGCAATAGAACCCGATGCTGGCGTACACGGTCACCGTTGCGAACAAAAAGGCGCCACCGATCCACCCTCGCGACAGGCCTGAACGTTCGGCCTGAGCCATCGCCAGCGTGAATACCGCAAAGGCAACGATGAACCAGGCGTACCGCCGATTCAGCATCCCCAAAGCGCTGCCTGTTTGCAAGGCGGCTGCGTCCGGCTTACGACTCATGACGAGCGGGCGCGGTCATCTTCGTCTGGCACTGTGGGCTTGATGTGGTCAAGCGCGGCCACGAAGCGTGCGTCGATCCGCGCGGCG
>JANMYI010000608.1:0-1902 GCA_031381955.1 Burkholderiales bacterium | reverse complement strand
GGCAGCAGCCGCTTGCGCATTGAAGGCGTGCGCGAACTGTTCGCCCCGCCGCAGGGCCACCACATCATCCCTGACCGCATCGAAGCCGGCACCTTCCTGTGCGCCGTGGTCGCGGCCGGTGGCGACGTGCTGCTCAAGGGCGCACGCGCCGAACACATGCAGGCCATCATCGACAGGCTGCGTGAAGCCGGCGCCACGATTGAAGTGGCCGGCGACGGCCTGCACGTGCGCGCCCAGGGGCGGCCGCGCGCGGTGGGCTTTCGCACCAGCGAATACCCGCTGTTTCCCACCGACATGCAGGCCCAGCTCATGGCCGTGAACTGCATCGCCGAGGGCACGGCCAAGGTCACCGAAACCATCTTCGAGAACCGCTTCATGCATGTGAATGAAATGGTGCGCCTGGGCGCGCGCATCGAGGTCGATGGCCACACCGCGGTGGTCCACGGCGTGCCGCAGCTTTCAGGCGCCAACGTGATGGCCACTGACCTGCGCGCCTCGGCCGGCCTGGTGATCGCCGGCCTGGTGGCCGAGGGTGACACCACCATCGACCGCATCTACCACCTCGACCGCGGCTACGAGCGCATGGAAGCCAAGCTGCGCGGCCTGGGGGCCGACATCGAAAGAGTGAAGTGATCACCCTGGCGCTATCCAAAGGCCGCATCTTCGAAGACACGCTGCCGCTGCTGGCCGCGGCGGGCATCGAGGTGAGTGAAGACCCGGCGCACAGCCGCAAGTTGATCATCGGCACCAACCGGCCGGGGCTGCGCGTGGTGTTGGTGCGCGCCAGCGACGTGCCCACCTATGTGCAATACGGCGGCGCCGATCTCGGCGTGGCGGGCAAGGACATGCTGATCGAACATGGCGGCCAGGGCTTGTTTCAGCCGCTGGATCTGCGCATTTCACGCTGCCGCATCAGCGTGGCCACACGCGATGACTTCGACTACGACAGCGCGGTGCGCCAGGGTTCGCGCCTGCGCGTGGCCACCAAGTACACCGCCATTGCGCGCAACCACTTTGCCGACAAGGGCGTGCACGTTGACTTGATCAAGCTCTACGGTTCGATGGAGTTGGCCCCGCTCACCGGCCTGGCCGACGCCATCGTCGACCTGGTGTCCACCGGCGCCACGCTCAAGGCCAACCACCTGGTTGAGGTGGAACGCATCATGGACATTTCGGCGCGCCTGGTGGTCAACCAGGCGGCGTTGAAAACGCGGCGCGAACCGATCCGCAGTTTGATCGACGCCTTGGCGGCGGCGGTGGGGCAAGGCTGATGGACTTGCGAGTGCGCCGGCTGAACACGGCTTCGAGCGCCTTCGACTCTGAACTGGCCGCACTGCTTCAGTTTTCGGCCGAAACCGATGCGGCAGTGGAGCAGGCCGTGATTGCCATCATCGCTGGCGTGCGCGCGCGGGGCGACGCCGCGGTGCTGGAATACACCGCGCGCTTCGATGGCGTGTCGGCCACCAGCCTGGCCGAGCTGGAAGTGCCAGCGGCAGATTTGCTGGCCGCCTTCAACGGCCTGCCACCGGCCCAGCGCGCGGCGCTGCAAGCACCAGGGCATTGCGTTCGCCGCGCGGCGTGGGCACGACCATGATGACTTCGCCCACGCCGGCCACCTGGGCGGGCACGGCGTTCATCAATACGCTCGATGGGTAGGCTGCCTTGCCGCCGGGCACGTAAATGCCCACCCGGTCGAGCGGCGTCACCTTCTGGCCCAGCAGGCTGCCGTGTTCGTCGCGGTAGCTCCAACTTTGCCCGCACTCCTGCAACTGGCGCTCGTGGAAGGAATGGATGCGCGCGGCGGCGGCTTGCAGCGCCGCGCGCTGGGCCGGTGGCAGGCCGTTGAAGGCGGCCAGCAAATCTGCCGCTGGCACTTCCAGCTCGGCCAGGCTGGTGGCCGAC
>JANMYI010000323.1:0-5986 GCA_031381955.1 Burkholderiales bacterium | reverse complement strand
CTCGCGCCCGCCGGCGCGCGGCCCGCAAGGCCCGAAGCGCTGAACGGCCAAATCAGCACGGCGCGCGGGCATAGACTCGGCGCCGTGATGAACGCATCGCCTTGTGTCTGGGTCGCTGGCGCCACCGGCCTGGTGGGCCGTGCCCTGGTGCCGCTGTTGCAGGGCCATGCCGTTCACGCCCTGGTCAGAAAGCCCGCCGCAGCACTGCAAGACGCCGGCGTGCAGCAGCAGGTGGTGAACTTCGCTCAGCTCGATGGCAGCGCGCTGCCGCCTCCGGTGGTGGCCTATTGCGCCCTGGGCACCACCATCAAGGTGGCCGGCTCGCAAACGGCATTTCGCGCGGTGGACTTCGACGCCGTGTTGGCCGTTGCCCAGGCCGCGCATCAGGCCGGTGCGTGCTGTTTTGCGGTGGTCTCTGCGTTGGGCGCGGATGCGCATTCGCGTGTCTTCTACAACCGCGTCAAGGGTGAAATGGAAGCCGCCGTCGCGGCCCTGGGTTTTGCCAGCGTTGTGATCGCCCGCCCGTCGCTGTTGGTGGGCGACCGCGGCGCGCTGGGCCAGCCGCTGCGCGTGGGTGAGCGCCTGGGGCAATGGCTGAGCGTGCCGCTGCGCCCCCTGCTGCCAGCGGCCTTGCGCCCGATCGCCGCAGCCACCGTTGCGCGCGCGATGGTGCGCGCCGTGGCCCAGACAAGGCCGGGCGTGTGGCGCATTGAGTCGGCCGAACTGCATGCGCTGGGCAAGCCCTGACTTGCGTACCCGCATTCAGGACGAACTCGGCTCGGCCGTGCAGTTGTCTTCAACATGGGGCGCGTTAGTTAGGGCATGAGTTTTGTCTCGCAGACGACAAAAGGCCCGGTAGCGAACCGGGCCTTTTGTTGCGCCAGCCCGGTATGAACCGGGTGGGCGGCCTTCAGACCTGAATTCAGGCCTTCTTGGCCATCTTTTTCGACTTCTTGGCCTTCTTGGCAACCTTCTTGGTGGCGGCCTTGTCGGCAACAGCCGGGGTGGCAGCTTGGGCAGCGGCCGGGGCGGCAGCGGTCACGGCCGGCTTGATGGCGGCAGCGGCCGGGGCGGCCGGGGAGTTCTGGGCAAAGGCGCCACTGGCAAACAGGGCGGTGGTCAGGGCGAGGATGAGCTTGTTCATGGTTGAGTCCTAAAACGTTTTGGGGTACCGAGCAAAAAGCGCTCTGTGGCACAACGCAATGGTTTGCAGGTGGTTGACGGTGTGGCGCAAAAAACCTCAGGTGAACGTGCCCTCGCGCAGCCACTTGGTGGCGACCCACTTCTCGCCTTCCAGCACCGGCGAGCCGCCGTGCAGGGTGCGGGTGGCGGGGTCGGGGCGGTCGTAGCTGAAAAATACCGCGTTGCCCTTGATGGCGGCCACTTCCAGGGCCGCGTCAGGGAACGTGGTGGCGCCGCCGCGCGCCGGCGTGTTCAGGTACATCACCAGCGTGCCCACGCGCTGGCCGCCGCGCTGCAAGATGGTGGGCGTGCCGCTGTGCGCCGGGTCGAAATAATCGAAGTGCGGCCGGTATTCGGCCCCTGGCCGGTAGTGCAGGATCTGCAAGCCTTCGCCGCGTTCGAGCGGCCAGTTGAGCAAGGCCGCGATGCGTGCTTCGATGCGCTGGATGAGCGGCGTTTCGCCGCGCTCGAAGAACATGCCGTCGCTGGTGCGCGCGGCATTGACCTCGCTGCCCCCCGTGGCGTTGACCACGGTTTCTGACCGCGCCAGCCGCGGCTCGGCCTGGCTGATGAGTTCGTCGCATTCACCCGCCGTGAGCAGCCCGCCAAACACCAGCACGCGCGGGTGCTTCAAGTTCATCACCACTGCCACCGGGTGGCCTGCCACCACGATGACGCTGGGCGCCCCGTCCAACGCCGGCTCGGGCAGCGGCACGGGCTGGCGCTGAGCGGCCGGCGCGGCGGGCGCAGCAGCTTGTTGGGGCGGCAACAGGGCCACGCCCAGGGGCAGGGTGGTGTGCAGGGCGTGGCGGGCGGTGGCATCAACCCAGCCACCGGCCAGCATGGTGCGCAGCAGGTCTTGCGGCTGGCAACCCTTGGCCACCTGTTCCAGGATCCACTGGCGCAGCTCGTTGGTGACGGCCTGGTTGGAGGCGCTGGGTTCGGTCTTGGTGCTCATGGCGAAATTCTGCCGCGCCTGTGCCTGAATGCTCAAGCCTGCTGGCGCCGAAAGACCCAGCGGTTGGTGCTGGATACGGCTGGGGCATAGGCATAGCCCGCAGCGCTGAACTGGTGCAGGCCTTCGGGCTGGGTCAGGCGCTGTTGCACCGCGTAGCGCGCCATCATGCCGCGCGCCCGTTTGGCGAAGAAGCCCACCACCTTGTATTCGCCCCCGCCCGCCGACTGGTCTTCAAACACACACTCGATGAGCCGGGCACGCAGCGCCGCCGGCTGCACGGCCTTGAAGTATTCCTGCGAGGCCAAGTTCACGAGCACGGCCTGCCCGGCCTGGCGCTGGCTTTGTTCCAGCCGCTGGTTGAGGTGCTCGGTGACCAAGTCGCCCCAGTAGGCAACCAGGTTCTTGGCCCGGCCCACCGGCAGCGCGGTGCCCATTTCAAGGCGGTAGGGCTGCAGCGCGTCGAGCGGGCGCAACGCACCGTACAGGCCCGACAGGATCACCAGGTGTTCCTGCGCCCAGAGCAGATCTGCCGTGCCCAGGCTGGGCGCGTCCAACCCGGTGTACACATCACCGGCGAAGGTGAGCACCGCGGGCCGGCTGTTGGCAGGTGTGGCCGGCAGGCTAAAAGCGCGGTAGCGCTGCACGTTGAGCTGGGCCAGGGCGGGCGACAAGCTCATCAACTCGGCCACGGCGCGCGGGCCCTTGCGCTTCAGGGTGTTGATCAGGCGCTGCGCCTGGGCGCTGAACAGGGGCTCGGTGATGGCTTTGCGCAGCGCGGCAGGCACGGGCGTTTCGGTGTCCAGTGTTTTGGCGGGCGAGAGCAAGATCAACATGTGGCTTGAACGGAAGCAAACAAAGGAGTCACGAAGGCGAAACGGGGCGGCGCAACAATGCTGGCTGCTTTGTTCAAATCAACAGGAGGTTTTCCCATGGTCAGATTGTCACCGCTGGCGCTGCGCCGGTTGCTTGTTGGCACGGCGTTCATGGCTGCGGCTCATGCCCAGGCCACCGGCCTGGCCACTTGCGATTCCGGCCCGAAGAGCGGCTGGCAGCCGCAGGCCAAGCTCGAAGAAATGCTCGCCGCGCAGGGTTGGAAGGTGCGCCGCATCAAGGAAGATGGCGGCTGCTACGAGGTGTATGCGCTGAACGACAAGGGCGAGCGCGTTGAGGCCTACTTCCACCCGGTGACGCTGGCATCCGTTCCCACCACCCCGCGTTGAGCGCCATGGCGCCGCGGCAGGGCCCGGTGGCGGTGTGGAGCCTGCCGGTGCGCCTGCTGCATTGGGCACTGGCGCTGGCCGTTGTGGTGGCGCTGGCCACGCACGAAGCTGGGCGCATTCACGAGTGGATTGGCTATGGCGCGCTGGTGCTGGCTGTGCTGCGCACGGGGTTGGGCTTGATCGGCCCACGCAGCATGCGGTTTACCGCTTTTGTGCGTGCACCGAAAGTGGCTTGGGCCTATGCGCGCGATGTGCTGCAGGGCCGTGAACGCCGCCACCTGAACCACAACCCGTTGGGCGGCTGGATGATCGTGGCGCTGCTCGGCTTTGGCGTGCTGGCTGGGGCCAGCGGCGCGTTGTACGTGACCGATGCGTGGTGGGGCGTGGCCTGGCTGGGCGATTTGCACGATGCCAGCGGGCAGGCGTTTTACCTGCTGGTGCCGCTGCACGTGGGCGGGGTGCTGCTGGCGTCACTTCGGCACCGGGAGAACCTGGCCGCGGCCATGGTGCATGGCCGCAAGCGGGCAGCGGCGGGCGACGATGTGGCCTGATGCTGCGGCGCTGCATCACCTGAAGTCGCGGCTGTGCGTGACCAGCCCGTGCAGCAACTCGGTGTGGTCGACCAACCTGCGCGCCACCAGGTGGCGCACTTCGCCCTGGCTTTGCCAGGTGCCGTAAACGGTGAGCAGCCGGCTGCCCATGAGCGCGCGCCGGTAGGCCAGCGCCACGGCCGGCCAGACGATGATGTTGACGGCGCCGGTTTCGTCTTCCAGGGTGACGAAGACCACGCCCTTGGCCGTTTCAGGCCGCTGCCGGTGCGTGACCAGGCCGCTGGCGCGCGCCACCTGGCCGTCGCGCGCCAGGCGCAGTTGCGCTGCCGGCTGCACCTTAAAGTTAGCCATCTGGGCGCGCAGCAAGGCCAGCGGGTGGGTGGTCAGTGACAAGCCGGTGGCGCGGTAGTCGGCCAGCATCTCCTGTGCCGGCAGCGGCGCGGGCAGTTGCGCGGCGGCCTCTTGCGTGCGCGTGGCCTTGAGCAACGGCGTGGCGCGCGCATCGATGCCGGCCACGCCCCAGGCCGCCTGGTGGCGGTGGCCGGCCAGGCCTTGCAGCGCGCCCGCTTCGGCCAACTGGCGCAGGGCCAGGGCATCAAGTTCAGCGCGGCGCGCCAGGTCTTCGGCGTTCGCAAACGGGGCTTGCGCGCGCGCGGCCAGCAGGCGCTGCGCGGCGCTTTCAGCGAAACCGCTGATGCGGCTCAAGCCCAGGCGCACGGCACAACGTTCATCTGCACCGGCATGCAGCACGGTGTCCCATTCGCTGCACAACACATCCACCGCCAGCACCGCCACGCCATGCTCGCGCGCATCGCGCACCAGTTGCGCCGGGGCGTAAAAGCCCATCGGCTGGCTGTTCAGCAAAGCGGCCAAAAAAGCATCGGGGTGATGGTGCTTGAGCCAGGAGCTCACATACACCAGCAGGGCAAAACTGGCGGAGTGGCTTTCAGGGAAGCCGTACTCACCAAAGCCTTCAATTTGCTTGAAGATGGCCTGGGCGTATTCCAGCGCATAGCCCTTTTCAACCATGCGGCCGACCAGCCGGTCATAGAACGGCCCCAGCCCGCCCTTGCGCTTCCAGGCCGCCATGGCGCGGCGCAGGGCGTCGGCCTCGCCGGGGGTGAAGTCGGCCGCCAGGATGGCGAGTTGCATCACCTGCTCTTGAAAGATCGGCACCCCCAGGGTGCGCGCCAGCGCCAGGCGCACTTCTTCGCACGGGTAGACCACGGGTTCATCGACCGAGCGGCGGCGCAGGTAGGGGTGGACCATGCCGCCTTGGATGGGGCCGGGGCGAACGATGGCGACTTCAATCACCAGATCATAAAAATTGCGCGGCTGCAAACGCGGCAGCATGCTCATTTGGGCTCGGCTTTCAACCTGGAAGGTGCCCACGCTGTCGCCTTTGCAGAGCATGTCGTACACGGCCGCGTCTTCGGCCGGCACTTGCTGCATGCTAAAAGTTTCTAACCCCTGTTTAAAGGCGACAAAGGCCAGCGCGCGGCGAATGGCCGAGAGCATGCCCAGGGCCAGGATGTCGACCTTGATCAGGCCCAGGGCATCGAGGTCGTCTTTGTCCCACTGGATGACGCTGCGCCCGGGCATGGCGGCGTTTTCCACCGGCACCAGGCGTGACAGATCTTCCCGCGCAATGACGAAGCCGCCTGGGTGCTGGCTCAAGTGGCGTGGAAAGCCAATCATCAGTTCCGTTAACTCCAACCACAGGCGGCAGCTGCGCTCGCTGGCATCGAAGCCGTTGTCGCTCAAGACTTCGGCGCCCACACTGCGCGAGCGGCCGTGCGCCGCCTTGGCCACGGCATCGATGCGCTGCAAATCAAACCCCAATGCGCGGCCCACATCGCGCAGCGCCGAGCGCGGCCGGTAGCTGATGACCACGCCGGTGAGCGCGGCGCGGTGGCGGCCGTACTTGCGGTAGATGTACTGGATGACTTCTTCGCGGCGCTGGTGTTCGAAGTCGACGTCAATGTCGGGTGGCTCGTAGCGCTCGGCGCTGATGAAGCGTTCGAACAGCAGGCTCATGCGCGCCGGGTCGACTTCAGTGATGCCCAGGCAATAAC
>JANMYI010000302.1:0-7850 GCA_031381955.1 Burkholderiales bacterium | reverse complement strand
CTTGCTCTGGCGCCCGCCGAGTTGCAGGTTTAGAATCGGCCGCATGAACACGCTGATACCGGCCACCTCGCGCAGCTTGCGGCGCAGGCCTTCCACCACCTGCTTCATGGGCTGGCGCTGCGCGCGCGGCTTCAAGGTGATGAACATGCGGCCGGTGTTCTGCGCGCCGCCGCCGCCGTTGAATGAACTCACCGCGGCGACGTTCGCGTCGGCACGCACCAGCGTGGCCACGCGCTCTTGCAGGCGCACCATCTCGGGGAACGAGGTGTCTTCGCCAGCCTCGGTGGAAACCGAAATCTGGCCAATGTCTTCTTCCGGAAAAAAGCCCTTGGGGATGACGACGAACAGCCAGGCCGTGGCGATGAAAGTGAGCAAGGCGATGAAGCCCACCGTCTTGCGGTGGAGCAGCGCCACGTCGAGCGAACGCGAATAGAACCCTAACAGCGCATTGAAGGCGCGCTCGAACTGGCGCACCACGAAGCCGGGCTTTTTCTTGTGCGCTTCAGCGGTGAGGAAGCGGCTGGCCAGCATGGGCACCAGGGTGAGCGAGACAAAGGCCGAGACCACGATGGCCAGGCCCACCACCACGGCGAATTCATGGAACAACAGGCCGATGACGCCGGGCATGAAGAAGATGGGAATGAACACCGCCACCAGCGAGGTGGAAATGGAAATGATGGTGAAGCCCACTTCGCGCGAACCGCGCAGCGCGGCCTCAAACGGCGGCACGCCGTCTTCCACGTGGCGCATGATGTTTTCGAGCATCACGATCGCGTCGTCGACCACCAGGCCCACGGCCAGCGTCAGGCCGAGCAGCGAGATGTTGTCCAGGCTGTAGTTCAGGCCCCACAGCAGCGCCACCGCACCAACCAGCGAAACGGGCAACGACAGCGCCGGGATCATGGTCGCCACAAAGCGGCGCAGGAACAGAAAGATCACCAGCACCACCAATGCGATGGTGCCGATGAGCGTGAGGCTCACATCATGCAGCGCGTCGCGCACCGAGGCCGAGCGGTCGTTCACCGGCGTCATGGAAATGGATTGCGGCATCTGGCCGCGCAGCTCGGGCAAGGCCGCGCGCACCTTGTCCACCACCTTCACGGTGTTGGCGCCGGGCTGGCGCAACACGGCCAGGGTGATGGAGTTTTCACCGTTCAGCGTGGCCCAGGTCTTGGTGGTTTCAACGCTGTCTTCCACCGTGGCCACTTCCTTCAGGCGCACGGCGTTGCCGCCGCGGTTGCTGATGATCAGCTCGGCAAATTCGGCGGCGTTGCGCAACTGCCGGTTGGCTTGCAATGTGAGCGTCTGGCGCGGGCCTTCAAGCGTGCCCACCGGCGTGTTGACGTTGGCCGCGCGCAAGGCGGCGCTCAATTCATCGAAGCCGATGTTGCGCGCCACCAGCGCTTCGGGCTGCACGCGCACGCGCACGGCGTAGCGCTTGGCGCCGAAGATGTTGACCGTGGCCACGCCGTCGATGGTTGAAAGCGTGGGCAGGATCAAGTGCTCGGCATAGTCCTGCAAGTCAGACGGCGCCAGCGAGGGTGAGGTGAGCGCCAGCAGCAGCACCGGCGCATCGGCCGGGTTGACCTTGCGGTAAGACGGCGGGTTGGTCATGTCTTGCGGCAAGCTGCGCTGCGCGCGCAGCAGCGCCGCCTGCACGTCCACCGCGGCGGCATCGACACTGCGGCTTTCTTCAAACTCCAGCGTCACCGAGGTGTTGCCCAAGGTGCTGGTGGAGCTGATGATCTTCAGCGCGGGGATGGTCTGGAACTGCTTTTCAAGCGGCAGCGCCACCGAGCTGGCCATGGTCTCGGGGCTGGCCCCGGGCAGCGAGGCGCTGACGTTGATGGTGGGCGTGTCGTAGCTGGGCAGCGCGGCCACCGGAATGCTGCGCCAGGCGATCACGCCGGCCAGCACGATGGCCAGGTTGAGCAGCACGGTCATGACCGGGCGGCGGATGAAGAGTTCAGACAGGTTCATGTCGGCACCTCGTCAAGGTTTGGGCGCACTGGCGCTGGCGCGAGCCGGGCCGCTGGCGCTGCGTTCGGGTGCAGCACTGCCTGTGGTGGCACCAGCCCCGGCGGCACCCGCGCTGGCCGCACGGCCGGCGCCACTGGCGGCGCCACCACCCGCGGCACCCGGGCCACCCGCCCCGCGCGGCCCGCCGCCGCCTTCGCGCGGCCGCTCCACCACGGCCGAGCCGGGGCGCAGGTTTTGCCGGCCGTCGAGCACGATGCGTTCGCCCGCGCGCACGCCGGTCACCGCGGCATCGTCGCCTTGCACATGCACCACCACCAACGGCCGCGGCTGCGCCACGCCGTCTTTCACGGTGTAGACGATGGGCCCGCGCGCACTCTGAATGATGGCCGCCTGCGGCACCACCACCGCGTCTTTCAGCGTCTGCACAGTCATGCTCACGTTCACATACGCACCCGGCCAGAGCTTGCCTTCGCGGTTGTCGAACACGGCCCGGCTCTTCACCGTGCCCGACGCGGCATCGACCGCGTTGTCGACGAATTGCAGCCGGCCTTGCAGCGTGCCCGCGCCTTCTGGCAGCACCGCTGCCACCGGCGCACCGCCACCCGGCAGCGCGGCCAGGGCATTGCCCAGCTCACGCTGCGGCAGGCTGAACGTCACCGCGATCGGGTCAAGCTGGGTGATGGTGGCCAGCGCCGTCTGGTTGGCCTGCACCGAGCTGCCGGCGTAGACGTTGATCGCGCCCACACGCCCGGCGCGCGGGGCGTTGATGCGCGCGTAAGACAACCCCACCCGCGCGGCGTCGACCGCGGCCTTGTCGGCGGCCACCAGCGCGCTTTGTGCGTCCACCTGCGTCTGGTTGGCATCCACCGCGTTTTGCGAAATGAAGTTCTGCGCCAGCAGGTCGCGGCTGCGCGCCAACTGGCGCCGCGCATCGGCCAGCGAAGCTTCGTCTTTGGCCACCTGCGCCAGGGCCTTGGCCACGTTGGCTTCGTCGGTGCGCGCGTCGAGCGTGAACATGGCCTCACCCGCGCGCACGAACTGCCCTTCGCGGATGTGCACGCGCGTGACCACGCTGGTGAGCTGCGGGCGCACCTCCACACTGGCCAGCGACGACACCGTGCCGGTGGCGGCCAGTTGCACCGGCAGGTCTTTCAAGCGCGCCGGCACGGTGGTCACGCCCACTGGCGGGGCCGAGGCGGCACTGCCGGGCGCCGACGCCGCGCCCGCTGTCACCGCTCCACTGGCGGCGCTGGTGGAACTGGCCGGCGCCGGCGTTTCGCCGCTGCGGTTGCACGCGGCCACAACAAGGGTCAGCAGGGCCAAGGCGGCCACCAGGTGTGGTGATGTCCTCATTCTTTTCACATTCAATGTGGCGCCCGATGCGGGTGCGCGCGCCGCAGGATCAGCGTGCTACCAGCTCAAAGCGCCCAGGTCGTTGACGAACAGCGGCACGTCCTTCCACAGCCCCTTGAGCTTGCTGTTGGCCACGGTGATAAAGGTGGGTTGATACAGGTAAGCCATCACGGCCTCATCGGCCACCAGGCGCTGCAAGTCGCCCATCAACTTGTTGCGGTCTTCCTGTTTGGGCGTGGCCTGCACCTTGTTCCATTGCTCGTTGAACTTGGCCGATTCATAGCCCCAGTAGTAGGCGGGCCGCGCGAAGTTGCCGAAGTCCAGCGGCTCGGCATGCATGATCACCGTCAGGTCATAGGCCTTCTGGCCATACACGCCCGACAACCACTGCGCCCATTCCACGTTCTCGATCTTGGCGATGATGCCCACCTTGGCCAATTGCGCCGCAATCACTTCGCCGCCCTGGCGCGCATAGGGCGTGGGCGGCAGCTTCATCACCAGTTCCAGCGGCAGTTGCACACCGGCCTGGTGCAGCAAGGCGCGCGCGCGGGCCTGGTCGAAACTGTTGACTGCGGTCAGGTCGACGAATCCCGGTGCGCCGGGCGTGAGGTAGCTGCCGATGGGCACGCCAAAGCCATCGGCCGCACCTTCGACCACGGCCTTGCGGTCGATGGCCGAGGCGATGGCGCTGCGCACGCGCACATCATCGAGCGGCTTGCGCTTGTTGTTGATGGCCACCACCGTCTTGGCGCGCGAGCCACCGATCAGCACCTGGAAGCGCTTGTCGCGCTTGAACTGCTCCAGGCTGCGCGCCGCAGCCACGCGCGGAAAGGCATCGACATCACCCGATAGCAGCGCCGCCACCTGCGCCGAAGCGTCGCTGATGAAGCGGATGGTGGCGCGCTTCATCTTCACGCTGGCGGCGTTGCGGTAACCGTCCCAGCGCGCCAGGTTGATGGCCGAGCCGCGCGCCCAGTTTTCGAGCTTGAACGGCCCCGTGCCGACCGGCTGGGTGTTGTTGCCCGCCGCGCTCTTGGGCTCGACGATGATGGCCGTGGCCTGGCCCAACTGGAACAGCAAGTCGGGGTTGGCGTTCTTCAGCGTCAACACCACGGTGCGTGCGTCTGGCGCCTGCACGGCCTCGAAATTGGCGAACACCGCCTTGTCTTTATTGGTGCTCGTGGCCGCGGTGGCGCGCTCGAAGCTGAACTTCACTGCCGCGGCGTCGCAGGCCTCGCCGTTGCTGAACTTCAGGCCAGGGCGCAGCTTGAAGGTGTAGGTCTTGACGTCGGGCGACACGGCCCAGCTCTCGGCCAGCAGCGGGGTGATGCTGCCGTCGGCGTTGACCTTGGTGAGCGTTTCAAAGATGTTGTACAGCACCACCTCGGCAATGGCGCTGGCCGCGCCGGCCGTGGGGTCCAGGCCGGGCGGTTCGAGCGTCATGGCCAGCACCACGGCGTCTTTGCGCACCTGGGCTTGCGCCGCGGGGCTGATGCTGGCCAGGGACAGCACGGCCAGCGCCAAGGTGGCCAAGGTGCGGCGGTGCATGAATGCGGGTTTGGTGGACATGGCAGGTTCCTTCGATGAAGGGTCCATCTTACGTACTGCAATGCAGTGCCGCCGCGGCCCCTGGCCTGGAAGCAAGCCGGCCGCCCACGGGCGGCCAGCACAGCACGGCGTTGGCCGCGATACCGCGTTAGAACGGAATGTCGTCGTCCATGTCGTCGAACCCGGTGCTCGACTTGGCCGCCGGCTTGCTGGGGGCCGGGCGCGGCGCTGGGGCGCTGGCCTCGCGCCGGGCTGGGGCCTGGCCGCCGCCGCTGGCGTCGTCACTGGCGCCGCCGCCGTCTTTGCTGCCGAGCATGGTCATTTCATTGGCCACGATCTCGGTGGTGTAGCGATCCTGGCCTTCCTTGTCTTGCCACTTGCGCGTCTTCAAGCGGCCTTCAACGTAGATCGACTTGCCCTTCTTCAGGTACTCGCCCGCAATTTCGGCCAGGCGGTCAAAGAAGACCACGCGGTGCCATTCGGTTTCTTCCTGGCGCTCGCCGCTTTCCTTGTTCTTCCATTGCCGGCTGGTGGCCAGGGTGATGGTGGCGATGGCCGAGCCGTTGGGTGTGTAGCGCACCTCGGGGTCTTTGCCGAGGTTGCCGATGAGGATGACCTTGTTGACCGACGCCATGTTTGTGCTCCTGAAAGAGGTTGGCAGGAATGATAGCGAGCGGGTCGGCGCCGCCTATCGCCCTTGCGGCGGCCCTCACAGGGGTGATGGCCCGAACCAGGCTCGTGCGTTCATGGCTCCCCGTCCCAGTAATCCAGGTTGGTGGCCTCGCGCGCAATCAGCGCCTTGCGCCCACCACCCGGCAACGCCGCCACCTTGCCTGAATCGGGGTATTCGCAGACCTCGGGCCGCTCTTGCGTGCTCAAGGAAAGGTAGCGCAGCGGCGCCTCAGACGTGTTGATGATCTGGTGCGGGTATTCAGGCCCGGCCGGGATGAAGATCACATCGCCCGCCACCAGCGGCAGCATCTCGCCGGCCACGCGCAGGTGGCCCGTGCCGTCGAGCACGATGAACATCTCTTCCTGCACCAGGTGGAAGTGGTACGGGCAGGCGCGCTTGCCCGGCGCCACCACATCCACGCCGATGCCGAGCTTGCGCGCGGCGGTGCCGTCGCTCAGGCCGCTGTAGCGCGAGTCGTACAGCGGCTCGCGCTGCAAGCGCTCGCGCAGCGGCGCGTTGAAGTTGCGGATGAGTTTGGTCGCCAGCTCAGTGGCGTTGGTCGTGGCTTGCTCGTTCATGCCGGGCAGCTTAGACGCGCAGCCTGACGGCGACAATCCGCAGTGATGCTCACCCACACCGCCGCCCTCACCGCCACCGACCCCAGTGCCATCCTGCAACAGGTCTTCGGTTACCCGGTTTTCCGTGGCCACCAGGCCGCGGTGATCCAGCATGTGGTGGGCGGTGGCGACGCCCTGGTCCTCATGCCCACGGGCGGCGGCAAGAGCCTGTGCTACCAGGTGCCGGCGATTGCCCGCCACCGCGCCGGGCAGGGCGTGGCCATCGTGGTCAGCCCGCTCATCGCGCTGATGCACGACCAGGTGGGTGCGCTGGAAGAAGCCGGCGTGCACGCAGCGTTTCTGAATTCCACGCTCGACGACGACGCGGCGCGCCGGGTCGAGCGCGAGATGCTGTCCGGCGCGCTGGTGCTGCTGTATGCCGCGCCCGAACGCATCCTCACGCCGCGCTTTCTGGGCATGCTGGAAAGCCTGCACGAGCGCGGCCTGCTCAGCCTGATCGCCATCGACGAAGCGCATTGCGTCAGCCAGTGGGGGCACGACTTTCGCGAGGAATACCTGGGCCTGAGCACGCTGCACGAGCGCTTCCCTGCAGTGCCGCGCATTGCGCTGACCGCCACCGCCGACGACCACACCCGCGCCGACATCGTGCAGCGCCTGGCGTTGGGCAATGCGCAGCAGTTCGTCAGCAGTTTCGATAGGCCCAACATCCGCTACACCATCGTTGAAAAAGACGGCGGGCGCGAGCAACTGCTGCGCTTCCTGCGCGACGAGCACGAGGGCGATGCCGGCATCGTCTACTGCCAAAGCCGCAAGAAAGTGGAAGACACGGCGGCGTTTCTGCAAACCCAGGGCTTTGACGCCCTGCCGTACCACGCCGGGTTAACGCCCGAGATGAGGCGGCGCCACCAAGACCGCTTCTTGCGCGAAGACGCGGTGGTGATGGTGGCCACCATCGCCTTCGGCATGGGCATCGACAAGCCGGATGTGCGCTTCGTTGCCCATCTCGACCTGCCCAAGAGCATCGAGGGCTACTACCAGGAGACCGGCCGCGCCGGTCGCGATGGGCAGAGTGCCAACGCCTGGATGAGCTATGGCCTTGCAGACGTGGTGAACCAGCGCCGCATGATCGACGAGAGCGAGGCTGAAGAAGACTTCAAGCGGCTGCAGCGCAGCAAGCTCGATGCGCTGCTAAGCCTGGCGGAATCACACGACTGCCGCCGCGTGCGCCTCTTGACGTACTTCGGCGAAGACAGCCAGCCCTGTGGCAACTGCGACAACTGCCTGACGCCGCCGCGCACCTGGGATGCCACCGAGGCCGTGCGCAAGGCGCTTTCCTGCGTCTACCGCACCGGCCAGCGCTTTGGCGCGGCTTCTGTCGCGTCCACCACAGTGGGCGGAGCGAGGCAATTGTCGCAATTGCCGCATGGCGTAGACTGTTCGCCGAAGTAGTCGAGCAAGCGAGTGCGGCGGCAGCTCAAGGTCTCGCACAGGCCCAGCATGGCGTCGAGCTTCATCGACAGCACGCGCTTGAAGGTTTCGTCCGCTTCCGATTCGTCGATCATGCGGCGCTGCAGGACCACGTCCTGCAAGCCATAGGCCATCCAGGCTGACGCCGGCATGCCGTCGCGCCCCGCGCGTCCGGTCTCCTGGTAGTAGCCCTCGATACTCTTGGGCAGGTCGAGGTGGCAGACAAAGCGCACGTCCGGTTTGTCGATCCC
>JANMYI010000284.1:0-10221 GCA_031381955.1 Burkholderiales bacterium | reverse complement strand
GCTTGGAAAACGCCATCCGCCAGCACGCCGCCCCAGGAGTCGAACACCATCACGGCCTGCGCGCCGGCTTCGATCTGGGCGTTCAGGTAGGCCACCACGGCCTGGGCATTGACGGCCAGGATGCGGTGCATCAGGTCGGGGCGCGCATACATCAATGTCTTGACGTGGCGGTAGTCGTCGCTGCCGCGGCCTTCGACCATGTAGCAAGCCAGCGTCCAGGGGCTGCCGGAAAAGCCGATCAGCGGCACGCGGCCCTGCAGCGCCGAGCGGATCGACGCCACGGCATCGAACACATAGCGCAGGCGCTGCATGTCGGGCACGTGCAGCGCGGCCACGGCGGCTTCGTCACGCACCGTGCGTTCGAAACGCGGGCCCTCGCCATCCGCAAAGCTCAGGCCCAGGCCCATCGCGTCGGGCACGGTGAGGATGTCTGAAAACAGAATGGCTGCGTCCAGCGCGTAGCGATCCAGCGGCTGCAGCGTCACCTCGGTGGCGAAGGCCGGGTTGGTGGCCAGGCCCATGAAGCTGCCGGCGCGCGCACGGGTGGCGCGGTACTCGGCCAGGTAGCGGCCAGCCTGGCGCATCAGCCACACCGGCGTGTACTCGGTGGGCTGGCGCAAGCAGGCGCGGATGAAGGTGTCGTTTTGCAGCAGTACGGGCATGGCCAAGGATTATCCGGGGCACTTGAACATCGCCTATCCGGGCTCACTTGGGTCGCGCCGGTATGATCCGCCGCGCTCAAGCCGACGAAAGGACATCTCATGCTGTTTGCACGCATCACCACCTGGCTGGCCGCCGCCGCTGCCACCCTCAGCTTGGCCGGTTGCGGCTACAACGACTTCCAACGCCTCGATGAAGGCGTGAAGGCCGCCTGGTCCGAAGTGGTGAACCAATACCAGCGCCGCGCCGACTTGATCCCCAACATCGTGGCCACGGTGAAGGGCGAAGCGGGGTTCGAGCAAGACACGCTCACAAAAGTGATTGAGGCGCGCTCGCGCGCCACCAGCATCCAGGCCACCCCTGAGCTGGTGAACAACCCCGAAGCGTTCAAGAAGTTCCAGGCCGCGCAGGGCGAACTCACGGGCGCACTGAGCCGCCTGATGGTGGTGGCCGAGCAGTACCCCAACCTGAAGGCCAACGCTGCGTTTCAGGACTTGCGCGTACAGTTGGAAGGCACTGAAAACCGCATCACCGTGGCGCGCAACCGCTACATCAAGGAAGTGGCGGCGTACAACGTGCTCACGCGCAGCTTCCCCACCAACCTGACGGCGATGCTGTTCAGCTACGCCATCAAGCCCAGCTTCACGGTGGAGAACGAAGCCGCCATCTCCAAGCCGCCGGCGGTGAATTTCGACAAGCCCGCGGCCTCGGCCCCGGGCAAGTAAGCCAGCGCCTTGATGCGCCACTGGCTGCGCGCCCTGGCCGGGTGGTTGCTGCTCGCCGCCGCGCCGCTGCTGTGGGCGCAAGGGGTGCAGGAGGTACCGGCCCTGACAGGCCGGGTCATCGATCAAACCGGCACCTTGAGCAGCGCACAGGTGCAGGCGCTCGACGCCAAGCTCAAAGCCTTCGAGCAAGCCGCCGGGCCGCAGATCGTGGTGCTGTTGATCGCCACCACGCAGCCCGAAGACATCTCGTCCTACGCCCAACGCGTGGCCGATGCCTGGAAGATCGGCCGCAAAGACGTGGGCGACGGGCTGCTGCTGGTGGTGGCCAAGAACGACCGGCGCATCCGCATCGAAGTGGCCAAGGCGCTGGAAGGTGCCGTGCCCGATTTGGCGGCGCGCCAGATCATCGAGCGCCAGATCGGCCCGGCCTTGAAGTCGGGCGATTACGCCGGTGGCCTGAACGCCGGGCTGGACAAGCTGATGGAGCGCATTCGCGGCGAGCACCTGCCCACCCCGTCGGCGCGTGGCACCCCTTCAGGCCAGCAAAGCTTGGGGCTGGGCTGGGAAAACCTGGCCATGTTCTTCTTCATCGGCGTGCCCATCATCGGTGCCGTGTTCAGTGGCATGTTTGGCCGCAAACTGGGCTCGATGGTCACGGCCGGTGCCGCGGGCGGGCTGGGCTGGTGGCTCACCGCCAGCCTGGCCCTGGCACTTGGCGCTGGGGTGTTGGCGCTGGTGCTGGTGGGCATCATGGGCGTGGGCGCGGCTCGTGGCGGCCGCGGCGGGCTTATCATGTGGGGGGGCGGTGGGGGGGGCGGTTTGGGGGGCTTCGGCGGTGGTGGCGGGGGGGGTGGCGGTGGCGGTGGCGGCTTCAGCTCCGGCGGCGGCGGCGACTTCGGCGGCGGCGGCGCCTCGGGGGACTTTTGATGTCACGCCTAGCGCGCATCCTCAAGCACCGTTGGTGGGACGAAACCGACACCGCGCGCGCCGTGCCGCCCGCGGCATTGGCGCGCATCGAAGCGCAAGTCGCGGCCAGTGAAGCCTCGCACCGCGGCGAAATTCGCGTCTGCGTGGAAGCCAGCCTGCCGCTGTCCTATCTATGGCGCGGTTTGAGCGCGCGCGACCGCGCCATCATGATGTTCAGCAAGCTGCGCGTGTGGGACACCGCGGCCAACACCGGCGTGTTGATCTACGTGTTGCTGGCCGAACGGGCCATTGAGATCGTGGCCGACCGCGGCCTCAACCAGCATGTCAGCCCCGCGCAATGGCAGGCCTTGCTTGAGCACATGCGCCCGGCATTGCACAACGGCGAGTTTGAACGCGGCTTGGGCGACGCGGTGCGCGAAGTGGGCCGCTTGCTCG
This sequence comes from Burkholderiales bacterium, assembly GCA_031381955.1. Classification (GTDB taxonomy): domain Bacteria; phylum Pseudomonadota; class Gammaproteobacteria; order Burkholderiales; family Burkholderiaceae_C; genus Rubrivivax. The sequence goes on along the minus strand of JANMYI010000284.1, from coordinate 7,474 downwards.
ACACCCACCAGCCCCTGGGCGAAGGCCCGGCAGACCGCGACGAATTGCCGAACGCGCCCTACCTGGGCTGAGTGGTCTTTACGAATTCCGTGGCTCCGCGTGAGGGCCCAGAACGGGCCCCATCGAGGCGCAAAACACAGCCCGGCGGGCGGCCCGGCGAGCATTTGCAACCACGAGTGGGTCCGTTCTGGGGCCTCACGCCGCGCGCTTGCGCAGCACCACGCTGCCCACCGAATAGCCAGCGCCGAACGAACAGATCACGCCCAGGTCGCCGGCCTTCAAATCAGTGTGATGATGATGAAACGCGATGACCGAGCCGGCTGAGGCCGTGTTGGCATATTCGTCCAAGATCAACGGCGCCACGTCGGGCCCGGGCTCGCTGCCCAGCAGCTTGCGGATGACGAACTGGTTCATGCCCTGGTTGGCCTGGTGCAGCCAGTAGCGGCGCACCTGCGTGGGCTCCAGGCCCAACGTCGCCAGGTGCGCTTCGATGTGCGCTGCGGCCAGCGGCACGACTTCCTTGAACACCTTGCGGCCTTCCTGGCGGAAGGTCTTGTCGCGGGCGTCGGGGTCGGTGTCCTCGCAGCGGTTCATGAAACCGAAGTTGTTGCGGATGTTGTTCGAAAACTGCGTGGCCAGCTTGGTGCCCAGCACCTCCCAGGTGTCGGCTGCCGTGGCGGTAGCGGCCGCTTCGATGACCACCGCGGTGCACACGTCACCAAAGATGAAGTGGCAATCGCGGTCGCGCCATTCAAGGTGCGCCGAGGTGATTTCGGGGTTCACCACCAGCACGCAGCGTGCCGTGCCGCCGCGCACCGCGTTCACCGCTTGCTCGATGGCGAAGGTGGCCGACGAGCAGGCCACGTTCATGTCAAAGCCATAGCCGCCGGCTCCAAGGGCCTGCTGGATTTCCACCGCCATGGCCGGGTAGGCGCGCTGCATGTTGGCGCTGGCGCAGAGCACGGCGTCGACATCAGCGCCAGTCTTGCCCGCCGCAGTCAAGGCCAGGCGCGCCGCGGCCACCGCGATCTCGGCCATCAGCGACAAGTCTTCGTCCGCCCGCGGCTCGAAGCGCGGGCGCATGCGCAGCGGGTCGAGCACGCCTTGCTTGTCGAGCACATAGCGTTGCTTGATGCCCGAGGCCTTCTCGATGAAATCCACGCTGCTGCCCACCATGGCCTGCACGTCACCGGCTTCGATGCGCGCGGCATGCGCCTGGTTGAAGTTCTCGGCGTAGGCATTGAACGCCACCACCAGTTCGGCGTTGGTGATGATGTGCGGCGGCCGGTACAGGCCGGTGCCGCTGATGACGACGCTCTGGGACATGTTGCAAGAACCCCTTGGCTGCCCACCGCACGGGGCGGCGCAAAGTGTAGTGCTGCCACAGTGCCGCAGATGACAGCGGCCGGCTGGGGGAACTTCCACAATGGCCCCCTTCCCGCACACCGCGCCAAACCATGACCGACCTGTTCAGCCCCTTCACCGCCGGTGCCTTGCACCTGGCCAACCGCATCGTCATGGCCCCGCTCACGCGCAACCGCGCGCCGGGCCACGTGCCCACGGCGTTGATGGCCACCTACTACGCGCAGCGCGCCAGCGCTGGCCTGATCGTCAGCGAAGCCACCGCCATCAGCGCCCAGGCGCAGGGCTATGCCGACGTGCCCGGCCTGTATTCGAGCGAGCAGTGCCAAGGCTGGCAGCGGGTGACGCAGGCCGTGCACGCCGCGCACGGTGTCATCGTGGCGCAGCTTTGGCATGTGGGTCGCATCTCGCATGTCGACCTGCAACCCGGTGGCGTGGCACCCGTGGCGCCCTCGGCGGTGGCGGCCCAGGCCAAGACCGTGCTCATGCGCGACGGCCGCGCCGTGTTCGAACCCACCTCTGTACCGCGTGCGCTGGCGCGCGAGGAACTGCCCGGCATCGTTGACGACTACCGCCGCGCCGCGCTGGCCGCCGTGAACGACGCCGGCTTCGACGGCGTGGAAGTGCATGCCGCCAACGGCTACCTGATCGACCAGTTCTTGAAGACCGGCGCCAACCAGCGCAGCGACGACTACGGCGGCAGCATCGCCCAGCGCGCCCGCTTGCTGAGTGACGTGATGGCCGCCATCGTCGGCGCGCTGGGCGGCGGCCGGGTCGGCATTCGCGTCGCACCGGTGACACCGGCCAATGACATCGTCGATGCCGACCCGCAGCCCTTGTTCGAACACGTGATGCGGGTGCTGGCGCCGCTCGGCCTGGGCTATGTGCATCTGATCGAAGGCGCCACGGGCGGGCCGCGAGTTGTGCCCGATCGCCCGTTCGACTATGCCGCGCTGAAGGCGGCCTACCGCGCTGCCGGCGGCCGTGGCGCCTGGATGGTGAACAACGGCTACGACCAGGCCCTGGCCAGCGTGGCCCTGGCCGATGGCGCCGACCTGGTGGCCTTTGGCCGGCCCTACATCGCCAACCCCGACCTGCCGCGCCGGCTGCGCGAAGGGGCCGAACTGAATACCGTGAACCGCGCCACCTTGTATGGCGGCGGTGCTGCCGGCTACACCGACTACCCGCCGCTCTAGCTACGGGCCTGTCGGGCTTTGGGCCGGCGCGCTCGTGGCGGCGGCGCGCTGGGCCAAGCCGGCCACGGCGGCGGCCAGGGCGGCGCCGGCCAGCACGTCCCACCACACATGCTGTTTGATGGCCAGTGTGGAATAGATGATCAGCAGCAACCAGGCCACTGCCGCGAAACGCAACACGCCGGGCACGCCCAGCTCGCGCAACAGCGCATGCGTGCGCCAGCCGCAAAACAGCGCGGTGGCCACGTGCAGCGACGGGCAGGCGTTGCCCGCGGCGTCCACGCCGCGCAGCACGGAATGAATCCATCCCGGCGCCGCGGCGTGGCCGAAGACCGGCACCGCGCTGGGCCAGAACAGGAAGATCAGCAGGCCCGTGGCGCATAACACGGTATTCCACAGGACATGGGCCGCCAGATCGGGCAGACGCTGCATCAGCATCGGCGCCAGGCCCAGGTAGACCCACAGCGACAGGTACGGCCACACCGCCCAAGGCTGGTAGCCCAGCCAGGTGTCCAGCGCCGTCAACGGCATCGTCACCGGCGGGTGCAGCGGGTGGCGCAGCAGGTGGAAATACAGCGCGAAGAAGATCGACATGAACAGCGTCATGCCCAGCGCCTTGAGCCAGAACAGGCGGCGCATGCGGGCGAAAGCCCGGCCCGCCCAGCCTGGCAACCCGGCCAGCAGCGTGGGTTGGCCGGGGCCGCGCGTGCGGCCCGCGTGTTCGGATGTTGGGTTGGGCATGGGGCGCGCAACGAGATTAACACCGGCCTGTGCGCCAGCCGCCCGGGCACGACCAGCAGCAGCGGGGGAGCGGCAATAATCCGGCCATGGCCTTGCCCGTTGCTTCCACGCCCCCGAACCCTGCCCCGTTGCTGCCACATGCCCCCTTGGGCACGTATTACGCCAACGAGGCCGAGCACCAAACCTTCCTGCGCCAGATCTTCGACGACACGGCGCGCGATTACGACCGCATCGAGTCCATCCTGGCCTTGGGCACCGGCCCCTGGTACCGGCGCCAGGCGCTGGTTCGTGCCGGCCTGGGCGTGGGCATGCAGGTGGTTGACGTGGGCGTGGGCACGGGGCTGCTGGCACGCCAGGCCGTGCAGCTCATCGGCGCGCAAGGCCGCTTGATCGGCGTCGACCCCAGCGCCGGCATGATGAGCCAGGCCTTGCTGCCCGGCGTGCAGTTGCTTCAAGGCCGCGCTGAAGCCCTGCCCTGCGCCGCCGCCAGCGCCGACTTTCTCAGCCTGGGTTATGCGCTGCGACATGTGAGCGACGTTGACGCCGCGTTTGCTGAATTCCACCGCGTGCTGCGTCCGGGCGGGCGGCTGCTGCTGCTTGAAATCACCCAGCCCAGGAGCCGCGTGGCCATCAGCCTGCTCAAGGCCTACATGCGCGTGCTGGTGCCGGCCATTGCCAAGCTGGTGGCGCGCGGCGCCGACAGTGCCAAGCTGTGGCGCTACTACTGGGACACGATCGACGCCTGCATCGCGCCGGCCGACGTCATGGCCGCTTTGCAGCGCGCCGGCTTCACGCAGGTGCAGCGGCACGTCGAGCTGGGTATCTTCTCGGAGTACACCGCGGTTCGGGCTTGAAGGCGGCACCTGTCATGACGGCGACCCTGCCCGTTGAACCTTGCGACGTGCTGATCATCGGCGGCGGCCCGGCCGGCGCCGCGGCGGCCTGCCTGCTGGCGCGCCAAGGCCGCAAGGTGGTGCTCACCGAAAAGGCCCACCACCCGCGTTTTCACATCGGTGAATCATTGCTGCCGGCCAGCGTGGCCTTGTTCGAACGGTTAGGCCTGCGCGCCGAACTTGAACGCATCGGCATGCCCAAGTGGGGCGCCGAGTTCGTCTCGCCGCTGCACAGCCACACCAGCCGGCTTGAGTTCAGCGACGCCTGGGACAAGACCATGCCCTATGCCTGGCAGGTGCGGCGCTCGGAGATGGACGAGATCCTGTTTCGCCACGCCGCCAATGAAGGCGCCACCGCGCTGGAAGGCTGCCGCGTCGATGAAGTGATGTTCGAAGACGGCGCCGCGCGGGTTCGGGCCACCGGCGACGACGGCCGCCAGCACCATTGGCGCGCGCGCATGGTGCTCGACGCTTCGGGCCGCGACACCTTCTTAGCGCGCCAGCTCGGCACCAAGCGCAAAAACGAGCAGCACAACAGCGCCGCGTTGTTCGGCCACTTCACCAACGCCACGCGCCAGCCCGGGCGGCAGGCCGGCGACATCAGCATCCTGTGGTTCGCCCACGGCTGGTTCTGGTTCATCCCGTTGGCCGACGGCAGCACCAGCGTGGGCGCAGTGTGCTGGCCGCCGTACCTGAAGACGCGCGACAAGCCGCTCAAGGCCTTCTTCGAAGACACCATCGCGCTGTGCCCGGCGCTGGCCGAACGTTTGAAAAGTGCCACGCTGGTGGCAGACGCCGTCTACGCCACGGGCAACTATTGCTACAGCGCCACGCACAGCAGCGGGCCACAGCATTTGCTGTTGGGCGACGCCTTCGCCTTCGTCGACCCGGTGTTTTCGTCGGGCGTGCACCTCGCCCTGGCGAGTGCTTTTGCCGCGGCCGAGCTGGTGGCGGTGGAACTCGACGCGCCGGCCCGCGCCCAGGCCGCACGCCGCCGCTTCGACGCGCTGATGCGCAAGGGCCCGCGCGAGTTCTCGTGGTTCATCTACCGCATGACCAACCCGGCCATCCGCGAAATGTTCATGCACCCGCGCAACCCGCTGCGCGTGAAAGAGGCCTTGCTGTCGCTGCTGGCCGGCGACATCCACGGCCGCACGCCGATCTGGTGGTCGCTTGCGGCCTTCAAGGCGATCTACTACGTGCAGTCGCTGCGCATGGCGCCGGCGGCGTTCGCGGCCTGGCGCGCACGCCGCCGCAACATCGCGCCCAGCGGCACGCTGCGCGGGGAGAACATCCTTGCGGATTGAGCCGGGCACGGCCCGTGTCTTCATCCGTGTCCATTCGCCTGGCCTTGTCCTGTGCACGTTGCTGTTTGCCGGCCCCCCCACCCAAGGCGCCGAGCCGCTGTGGGAACTCGGCCTCGGCCAGGGCGCCTTGAGCCTGCCGCACTACCGCGGCGCGGATCAATCCCACCGCGCCCTCTTTCCCGTGCCCTACATCGTTTACCGCGGCGAGATCTTCAAGTCCGACCGCGAGGGCGCGCGCGCCGAACTGCTGCGCACCGACAGCCTCAAGGTCGACCTCAGCCTGGCCGCCAGCCCGCCCACGCGCAGCGCCGACAACCTGGCCCGCGCCGGCATGGCCAGCCTGCCACCCACGTTCGAGATCGGCCCCAAGCTCGATTTGACCTTGGCCCGCGGCGCACGCTGGAAGCTCGATCTGCGCCTGCCCGTGCATGGCGTGGTCACGGTGCAGCGCTCGCCGCGCTGGGTAGGCGTCACGTCATCGCCCTTCATCAACCTCGATGTGCCGTGGCAGGGCTGGAAGTTCGGCGCCCTCACCGGCCCGGTGTTCAACAGCCGCGGCGTCAACGCGCAGACCTACGAAGTGAGCGCGGCTGACGCCACGCCGCAGCGGCCGGCCTGGGCCGCGCGTGGCGGCTACGCCGGCTGGCGCGGCCTGATGGCGGTGTCGCGCCAGGACGGCCGGCTGTGGTGGGGTGCCTTCGCGCGCGTTGACAACCTCTCGCACAGCGCCATGCAAGACAGCCCCTTGCTGCGCAGCCGCAGCGACGTCTCGGCCGGGCTGGCCATGACCTGGGTGTTCGCGCAGTCGGCGCAAAGCGTGCCTTGAGCGCCGGCATGGCCTGGTTGCTGCGCGCGCCCGCCTGGCTGCTGCTTCAGGTGCTGCTGATTGGCCTGGGCGTCATGTCGCTGACCTGGAACGCCGTGGCCATGGTGTTGCTGCGCGTGCTGCCGCGCTCGCGTGCGCGTTGGGTGGGGCGCGCGGCCATCGCCCACCAGTACGCCTTTTTCTGGCGCGTGACCGGTTGGCTGGGCATGATGCAAATGGACGCCAGCGCGCTGGACGCACTGGCCGCCGAGCCGGGGCTGATCGTGGTGGCCAACCACCCCAGCCTGCTCGATGCGCTGCTGCTGGTGGCGCGCCTGCCGCGCAGCGCTTGCGTCATGAAAACCAGCCTGGTGCGCAACCCCTTCCTCGGCCCGGGCGCACGGCTGGCGCGCTACATCTGCAACGACTCGGCCGGGCGCATGGTGCGCCAGGCGGTGCAAGACCTGCGTGAAGGCGGCCAGCTCATCATGTTCCCCGAGGGCACGCGCACCACGGCCGCGCCGGTGAACCGCTTTCGCCCCGGCTTTGCCCTGATCGCCAAGCTGGCCGACGCCCCCGTGCAGGCGGTGGTGATAGCCACCGACTCGCCCTACCTGCGCAAGGGCTGGCCGCTGTGGCAGTTGCCGCCGCTGCCGATTCGCTTCACGGTGCGCCTGGGCCCACGCTTCGCGCCCAGCGCCGACCCGCACCACCTCACCGGCGAGGTGCAAGCCTTTTTCACGCAGGCTTGCGCCGCGGCGCGCCATGGCTGAGGTCTCACACCAGCGCCTGGTGCTGATCCCCAGCTACAACACCGGGCCCAAGGTGTTCGAGACCGTGGCACAAGCGCGCGCGCAGTGGCAGCCGGTGTGGGTGGTGGTGGACGGCAGCACCGACGGCACCGCCGCCGGCCTCAAACAAATGGCTCAAGCGGACAGCGGCCTGCGCGTGTTCGTGCTGCCGCGCAACCAGGGCAAGGGCGCGGCCGTGCTGCATGGGCTGGAACAGGCGCAGCGCGAAGGGTTCAGCCATGCGCTGACGATGGACGCCGACGGCCAGCACCCGGCCGAGCTGATCGCCACCTTCATGCAGGCCTCGCTCGCGCGGCCCGACTGCATGGTGCTGGGGCGGCCGGTGTTCGACGCCAGCGCGCCGCTGTTGCGGGTGCGGGGC
>JANMYI010000277.1:0-4229 GCA_031381955.1 Burkholderiales bacterium | reverse complement strand
ACCAGCAACTGGCCGCGGTGCTGGTGGGCGAGGCCTTCCGCGCCGATGCGGCGCGGCTGATGCCCAGGGAGGCGCTGGCCGCGTTGCTGGTTCAGGCACACCAGCGCGGCGCACACCGGCAGGGTGATCAACAGCAGCAGTTCGCCGGTGCGCCGCATCTGCGCCTTTGCCGCCGTCGCGCCGCCGCTTTCGAAGGCGCGAATGGCCAGCGGGTACGACGCGATGCTGATGGCGATGAACAGCGCGCTCACCGCCCGATCCATCAGCCCATAGGCCACCGCGTACACGCCCACCGCTTCGGCTCCCAGCAACCACTGCACCAGCAAGCGGTCTGAGGTGGCTAACACGTAGTTCAAGGCGAAACCGAGCGACAGCGGCGCGCCGAAGCGCAGCAACTGCAGCACCTGCGCACGCGCCACGCCGCGCTTCAGCGCGGCCCACAGCGTGGGCACGTCCACCACCGCTGCGGCAGCGCCGGCAGCCAGCGTGCCGCACAGCAAGGCCAGGCTGGGCACCGCCACGCCTTGCAGCAAGGCCCAGCCCAGGGCGAGCTGGCCCACGGCGTGGCCCGATTCGATGAGGTTGTAGCGCCAGGTGCGAAGCGCGCCGCGGTTGAAGGCCTGGTTGATGACCACCAGGCTGCGCAGCCCGACGATGGGAATGGCCAGCCACAGGCCGCGCTTCAGTTCGGCTTCCAGCGGCAGCAGCCACAGCGCCGCGGCAAACAGCAGGCTGAAGGCCACCCAGGTGCCGGCCAGGCAGCGGTAGGCGCCGGCCTGCAACGACTCCAATTGACCATCGCGCTGGGCGGCATCGACATGCCGCGTCACCGCCACCTGGATCCAATAGAACAGCACCGACTGCGCCATCAGCACCACGCTCATCACCAGCGCGAAGATGCCGTACTCGCCCGGCGAGGTGTGGCGGGTGAAGAGGTAGATCGACGCGAACGAGGCCAGCGCCGGCACCACCTGCGACGGCAAGAAGCCCAACACCTGGCGCATCAGGCTCATAGCGAAACCTTCGTGCTGCGCACTGCGGTGCGAGCCCCTTCGGGCGGCCGGGCGGGGCTCATGGTGTGTCCACGCCGTGCGGCGCGGGGGTTGCGCCCAGCACCCGCCGGCGCGCCTTGTGCCACACCGCACGCCAACTGAAGTGCCAGGCCTTGCCGTCCACCAGCGTGCGTTGGCCCCAGGCGTTGAGCGTGTGCAGGCCGGCCGGGCACGGGCCATCGGGCTGCGGCGCCAGGCGACACACCAGCGTTTCACGATAGGTCTGCGGCGTGCACTGCTCCACGCGGTACAACGCCAGCGCCGAGCCGTAGCCGGCGCTGCCGTCCTGCCCCGGCCGGTACAACTGCCCGCCATGCCAGAAGAAATTGCCGGCCATGCGCGCGCCGCGCAGATCGAGCAGCACCGGGTTGTGCGCATGCGCTTGCCAGGGCCCGAGCAGGTGGTCGGCGTGGTACAGGCACAGGTTGGCCCAGGGTTCGCGATCGGCATCGCTGAAGGCCAGCCAGAAGCGCCCCTGCCACTGGAAGATCGCCGGGTCGGCCACGGCCACGCCGCTGATCAGGCGCGCCAGCGTCGCCCAGCGCCCATCGGGGCTGACTTCGTGCAACACACACTCGCGCCGATCGCCCGTTTCGGCCATGCCGTACAGGCGCCCGTCATGCTCGAAGACGTTCGGAAACGACGCATGCCCGGGCCCCTGCAACGGCACCCGCGCCAGCGTCACCAGGTCGTCGCCCAGGGCCTGCACGTGTTCGATGTGGCCCACGCCGGTGTGGGCGTCATAGCGTTCACAGAACAGTTGCGTGGGCTCGCCCGGCATGCCGAACGGATCGGCCCAGTAGCCGCTGGCATCGCGCTGCGCCAGCCAGCGCACGCGCGGTAGGCCGGGGCGTTCAATCAAGGTGTGGATGGGTGCGTCGATCACGCCCACGCGCCAGTGCTCGGTCAGCCAGCGTTCGCGTGTGCTGCGCAGCGCGGCGCGCCAGCGGCCCTGGCACAGCGCCGCCAACACGGCCGGCCCTGCCAGCGCGGGCAAGGGCTCGACCGGCTGGGCAGCCACGCTCGCGGCGCCTGCGCTACCGGCATCGGCATCGGCATCGGCCCAGCGTTGCAGCGCTTGTTCAAGCAACCGGTACAGGGTTTCAAACAAGCCGTCCACACCACGGCGGTAGTGCGCGCTGGCGCTGCCGCACACCTGGTGCAGCCGCTGCCAGCCGGGCTGGCCCGGGGCCTGGCACAGCAGCGTCAGTTGCGCGCCCTGCCCTTGCGCCAGGTGCGCCACGCCGGGCCAGCGCGCGGCCAGTTGGCGGCCCTGGCCGTCCACCGGCACCCAGCGCGGCATGCTCAATGGAGAACCTTCGTGCTGCGCACTCCGGAATGCGCCCTTGGGACGGCCCGGCGGGCTCAAGCTGCGCAATGGCACCTGCGGGCACAGGTCGATCAACACATCGGCCACCTGGGGCTCGTGGGCAGCTTGCAGCCAGGGTTGCAGCGCCAGCGGCGGGCCCGGGCGCAGCAGCGCCGGCGCCTGCGGGCCGTGCGCCCAGTGCGCACCAGTGCGCAGCGCCCACACGCGCAGGTCCACCCCCGGCAACTGGGCCAGCCTGCCGGCCAGCTCAGCCACCCACAGCGGCAGGCTGCCGGCGGGAATGCGCAGCGCGACTACTCGCATCGGCGCAGGGGTCTGGGGCGCATCAGTCACGGCTTCAAGTCACGGCTTCAAGTCACGGCTTCAAAGACGGCGGTACACGGCGTCGGGCAGGTGGTAGCGGCGCTTGTTCAGCACCGTGCCCAGCAGGTTAGCCTTGACGGCGCGCAGGCTGGCCACCAAAGCCTCGGCCACCGGCGCGCGCGTGCGTTCGGCTTCAAGCACCACGACCACGCCGTCGCAGTGCGACGCCACCATCAAGCCCAGGCGCGACAACGCCGTGGCCGGCATGTCCAACACCACTTCGTCGAACTGCGCGCGCAGGGCCCGCCACAGGTCGCTGCGCGCGAGCAAGGCAAATTGCGCATCGCTCGGCGAGCGCGGCAGCAGGCTGCCCTGCCAGCAACCCTCTGCGGTGCGCTGCAACGACGCCAGCAAGTCTTCCTGGCGCGCCAGGGTGGCCAACACACCCTCGCCCGCACCGGCGCTGGCCTGGCCGTCCAGCACCAGCACCTTGCGGCCCATGCTGGCCACGGCCAGGCTGGCGTAGGCGCGCGCCAGCGTGGTGGTGCCTTCACCGGCGCCGCTGGCAATGAATTCGATCAGACGCCCACTGCGGTGGGCCAGGGCGGCATCCACCCGCACCAACAGTTCAGCCAGGTGGGACAGGTCGAGTTTGCTGTTCATGAAACCACTCACTTGAGAGGACACGGTCTCGGCGCCGAACGCCGAAGGGGTTTGCAAGGCCGGCGCCACCTTCAGCGCACTGCGCACGCGGCGCGAACGCAGCAGCTCGAGCGCGGTCTTGCCGATGAAGGCGGTGTTGGTGTCGAGGTAGCGGCGCCACAGCCGCCGCGGCTCGCAGGCCAGGCGGTGCAGCCACTCCAGGCCGCGCGCGCGCATCCAGTGCGGGGCGTGCGGCACGGCGCCGGTGTGGAAGTCGAACGCCGCGCCCACGCCCAGCATCACGGCGTTGACGTGGCCGCGGTGGTCGGCCATCCACAGCTCCTGCTTCGGGCAACCCAGGCTGACGAAAAGCAGCCGCGCGCCGCTGGCGTTGAAGACTTGCACCACGGCCTGGTCTTCCGCCGCCGTGAGCGGGCGAAACGGCGGCGCATGGCAGTAGGCAATGATCAAGGCCGGAAAGGCCTGCCGCAGCACTGCTTGAAGCTCATCCAGCCGCTGCGCCGTGGCGCCATACAGGCCGATGGGCAGGCCCTGCTCGCTGGCCGCTGCGCACAACTGCCACATGCTGCCCGGCCCATCCAGACGCTGCTGTTGCCAATGCCCTTTGCGGCGCAGGCTCCAGGCAATGGGCGCGCCGTCGCTGGCGGCCAGGTCAGCCAGTTCGATGACCCGGCCATGGCGCGCCTCGCGGTTGGCCGTGACCACCGAGTGCACGTTGACGAAGCACACGTAGCGCGACTGCCGCTGCCGCGCCCATTCGAGCACCACCTGCTGCAGGCGCTGCGTGCTGAGGGCGTCGATCGGCACGCCGATCACCCGCTCACGCCGGCGCCAGGGGTAGTCGAGGCTTGGCGGCGCCTGGCCAGCCAGGGCCAAGCCGC
>JANMYI010000272.1:0-17335 GCA_031381955.1 Burkholderiales bacterium | reverse complement strand
GCACGCGCCACGGCCGTGGCCTGGTTTGCGTTGATCTACATGATCTTCCTGGTGCCGTTGCCGGGCACATTTGTCGACGCCGTGACCGGCCCGTTGAAACACTGGATATCGGTCATCGTCGTCGATTCGCTCTATGCACTGGGCTACCCGGTGGCGCGTACCGGCGTTCTCATCACCGTGGGGCAGTACCAGTTGCTCGTGGCCGATGCGTGTTCCGGGTTGCACTCGATGTTCAGCTTGGGGGCGCTCGGCACGTTGTTCATGTACATCATGAAGCGCGACAGCCTGGTTCACAACATCATCATGGTGCTGGCGATCCTGCCCATCGCCTTTCTGTCCAACATCGTGCGCGTTGGTATCTTGGTGCTGGTGACTTACCACCTCGGCGACGAGGCCGGTCAAGGTTTTTTGCATGGCGCTGCCGGCATGCTGCTCATGCTGGTGGCGTTGGTATTTTTCTTTGTGCTCGATGCTGTGTTGGCCGGCTTACTGCCATCAGCGGCCAAGAGCAAGCCCGCCGATTAAGTGTCGGAACGCCGGCCGCCGGTTTCAGTTCGGCGCTGCGAAATGAAAAGCACGAAAGACTGACATGCCAACAATCGAGTCAAACCGCCCCATGCCGCCGCCTGCCCGCGCGCAGGCCACTGACTCGGCGGTATTGCCTGTGGACATGGAGTCAGGTTTTTTGCTCGACGCCAAACTGGCCCGGAAAATTGGCGAAACCCATGCTGCGACGTATGCATTCGCCGAACCGTTTCCGCACATTGTTCTGGACAATTTCCTGCCAGAGAACATCACCCGGATGGCGTTGAACGAATTCCCGCCACGCCCGCTGCCTTCAGACCGTGTATTCGAAATGGGTTATGCGGGCTTGCATAAGCGGCAGGTTTTGCCGGAAGAATGCACCCCGGCGGCCAGGCGGATGTTTCACTTCTTCAACTCCGCGCCGTTCCTGCAGTTCCTTGAAGGCTTGTCTTCTATCCAAGGTTTGATACCCGATGCCTATTTCAATGGCGGCGGTTTTCATGAAATTTCACGCGGCGGGTTGCTTGGTGTTCACGCTGATTTTAGAATCAACGAATCGCTTCACCTGCAGCGCAGAATGAATGTCATCGTTTATTTGAATGAAGACTGGAAACCTGAGTATGGTGGGAATCTGGAGTTGTGGGACAGGAAGATGAAAAGCAAGTGCGCGGAGATTGCGCCAATCTTCAACCGCTGCGTCGTATTCAACACCGATGCTGACACGTACCACGGACACCCCGATCCGCTGACCTGCCCGGAGAGTGTTTTTAGAAAATCGATGGCCTTGTATTACTACACGGCATCCAAAGAAATCTACAACGAAACACCAAACAATTCGACCATCTATCAAGCCAGGCCGGGCGATGCGGCCGCAACGCACCGTGAAGCGTTTGGCCTGCGCTTCGAGCAGCATGTGAGGCAATGGGTGCCACCGGCCCTGCAGCGCTATGTCTTCGGCTTGAAGCGGCGCTTGACGCGATAGGGGTGGCTCGCCTTGCACCACGCACGCCAAGAACATGAGGGGCTGGACACGTGACCGCCAACCTTAAGCCGCTCGTCGTCGTGATGGTGCTGTCGCTGTTGCTGTTCGCCTTGGCGAAGCCCTTGGCGCTGCGGTTCTGCGACAAAGCCGTGTATGACCGGCGGCGCAACGTGTGGCTGGCGCTGACGTTCGTGGCTTTCATCAGCCCGTCATTCTGGTATTACACCTTGCTGGCCATGCCGTTGTTTTATTGGTGCGGCAAACGTGACCCAAACCCGGTGGCCCTGTTTCTGGTCATGCTGCATGTCATTCCACCCGTCAATATTTACATTCCAACCCCAGTCATCAAGTATCTCTTTGAGCTGAACAACTTCAGAATTTTGGCGCTGGTGGTCTTGTTGCCGATGGTAATTCAGATGTACAACCGGCCGGGCGGCGTCAATTGGAGCCGGTACAAGTACTTTGATTCGTTCGTGCTCGCCTTCGCGGCGATTCAGATCCTGCTGTTTTTGCCATACGAGGCCTTCACCAGTTCAATGCGCCGCGGATTTTTGATGGTGCTCGATTGCGGCCTGATCTACATTGTTTTCAGTCGCATGGGTGGCGACCTGCGACGCCTGACCGACGCGCTGGCTGCATTCGTGCTCGGTTGCGCCTTGATGGGCATCATCGCGCTGTTTGAATCCTCGCGGGACTGGTTGATGTACCCGGGCATTGCGCAGGCCTGGGGTGACGCCAACGAATTTGCTTGGCTGCTGCGCGGCGACGAGTTGCGGGCTCAAGCCGCGTCCGGCCACGCCTTGGCGCTTGGGTATCTTCTGGCCATGTCAATCGGCTTTTGGCTGTACTTGAAGAACTATATTCGCAGTCCAGCAAAAAGCTATGCCGCCTTCTTTCTGCTGGCGGCGGCACTGTATATCACTATTTCACGCGCGCCCTGGCTGATTGCGATCATCATCTACCTCGTCTACCAGCTGACAACCGCCAGCAAGGAAAACAAGAATCTATCGCGTTCGCTGCTATTTTGCTTCCTGGTTTCGGCCTTTCTGGTGACGCCCTGGGGGCAGCCCATCTTGGACAAACTACCGTTCATCGGCACCGTTGGCGCTGAGAGCGTGGAGTACCGGCAGGAGTTGTGGAACACGTCGATGCTGTTGATACAGCAAAACCCCTGGTTCGGCAGTCCATTTGTCATGGGCAAAATGGAATCGTTGCGTCAGGGGCAAGGCATCATCGATCTGGTCAACGTATTTGCGGCGATGGCGCTTTTTTATGGTGTCGTGGGTTTAACGTTGTTCTTGGCACCGTTCTTGATCGGCTTGATTGGTGCGTTCTTGCGCACACGCCAGTTGCTCAAGCTGGACAAGCGGCAGGCCTGGATGGGCGCCGCGTTGGTGGCCACCATGGTGGGTACGGCGTTCATGCTCGGTGCAGGCAGCTTTGGCACAAGCTTGCCGATCATGTACTGGATGCTGACCGGGCTTGCCGCGGAGTTGACCACGCGCCAGTTGCCCCAGGCCGCCGCGGTGCCGGGCGCCGTCCGGGCAAGCGCCACAGCAGGCGTGCGGCCAGTGAGAAAGAGCACGGCTTGAGGCCTGCCCAAGCGCGGCCGCACGGGCGCCGCGCCAATCACGTTTCAGCCGCAGCCTGGCAGTCATTGCCACGCGCTGCAGCGCGGTGCGCTCGTTGAACCAACCCCCAGACGTGCCTGCACCGACCTGATGCTACCCGGCTTGAAGTTTAACTTTCGTGGCGAGCTGTTCTCCGCCACCTTCACCTTCGGCGCGATGCTGGTGCTGCGCCTGGGCAGCAGCATCGTCATGTCCAGGCTGCTTTACCCCGAGGCATATGGGCTGCTGGCCATCTTGATGTCCATCGCCTTCGCGCTGGAGATGCTGTCGGACATCGGTGTGACCGGTTTCCTGATTCGGCACGAGCGTGGCGGCGAGCAGGCGGTGATCAACACCTTGTGGACGGTGCGCCTGATCCGCGGTATTTTGAATGCCGCCCTGCTGTATGCCCTGGCGCCCTGGATTGGGAGCATCTACGGCGACCCATTGGTCGGCGATTGTTTGCAAATTCTGTCTGTTTTCTTTGTGATAGGAGGGCTCGAGACGCTTGGTTTTGTGCAGGCCATGCGCAACCAGCGGGCGCGGGTG
The DNA here is from genome assembly GCA_031381955.1 of Burkholderiales bacterium. Taxonomy (GTDB): domain Bacteria; phylum Pseudomonadota; class Gammaproteobacteria; order Burkholderiales; family Burkholderiaceae_C; genus Rubrivivax. The sequence goes on along the minus strand of JANMYI010000272.1, from coordinate 13,669 downwards.
GTGGCCTATATTGAACTGGGCTGCACGGTGGTCACCACGGCTTGCACCATCGCGTTGGCTTATCACCTGAGAAACCACTGGGCGCTGGTCTTTTCCATCCTGCTTCACCGCAGCTTGATGACGGTGTGTAGTTATTTTGTATACCCCGAGAATCGGCCGCGACTCGCTATCGACAAGACCATCCTGCTCCCCTTGTTCGATTTTGCAAAAGTCGTCATGCCGGCGAGCATGCTGACCCTGGCGTTTTCACAGTACGACAAGATCATATTTTTGAAGCTGTTCGACATCAGGTTAATGGGGCTGTACGGCGTGGCCAACAATATCTCAGGCACGGTTGGAGGGTTGGCCATCAAAGTCAGCCATACCGTGCTGTATCCACGATGCGCGCACTGGAACTTGACGGAGCCGGCCCTCTTCGTGCAAAAGCTCTATGCCGAAAACAAGAAGATGCTGTTGCCTTTGGTCATCCTGCCTGCCATGGTCGGCGGGCTGGCCCAGCCGATCGTCGACATCATCTATGACCCGCGCTACAGCCAGGCCGGCATGATATTGAAGTGGGCGATGATCAGGGCGTCATTCGAAGCATTGCTTTTTGCCACCCTGAGTATTCTGAATGCCCGGGGTTACATCAAAGGCGAGCTGATCTCGAATTTCATTCGCTTGATTGGTGTGGTTGTTTTGACCGGCGTGGGATATCACTTTTTGGGGCTGGTTGGTTTTCTGGCCGGGGCCGCGATCGAGCCACTGTTGGCTCTGCTGTTTGTCACATGGCGGCGCTACCGCCTCGGTTTGTTCAATGTAAGGTCTGATTTATCAATCGTTGCGTTGAGCTTGGTCACATGGGGTATTTTTTCCGGCGTCAGCTACGTCACCTGAAGCCTGCGAGTAGTGTTTCTCGCGCCTTGCCGCCATACCAGACAGCTCTGCTTTCCGTGGTTCGAATCACATTTACACCATGCACATCGTCTTGGTTTCTCCCGGTTGGCCGATGGGTGTGCCAAACGGGATCGTGACCTACGTTCATCATCTGCGTGCAGGACTGCTGCAACTCGGCCACCAGGTCACCGTGGTCGCCATGAACGCCGGGGTCGAACATTGCGCGGCCCAGGTCTATCAAGCGAAGGCAGGATGGCGCACGCGGGTTGAGCAGGTGATCCGCCGCGTGGCGCGCCGCCAGGTGGACGCCCTCGATTTGGCGCCGAAGCTGATCATCGACACGCTGCGGCGCATACACCGCGCCAACCCGGTCGACATCGTCGAGATGGAGGAAAGCTTCGGCTGGTTCGCCCAGGTGCAGCGGGCCGTGGCGATGCCGGTGGTGGTGAAGCTTCATGGCCCGGTCTTCCTGACTCGCGTCGAGGACGCCGTTTCCTCGCCTGCTGTGCTGGCCTTGGTGGAACGAGAGGGCAAGGCCTTGCGCCAGGCGCGCTATGTCTACGCGCCCGCCATGGACACCATCAGCCGCACGTTCGAGCGCTTCCATGTGCGTGACCTGCCGTTGACCGTGATCCGCAACCCCGTCGCCGTCACCGTGGGTGAAGAATTGATCTGGAATGCGCAGACCTGCGAGCCCAAGCATCTGCTGTTCGTGGGCCGTTTTCACCGCATCAAGGGCGGCGATTTGGTGCTGCAAACCTTCAGGCGCATGCTCGATCGCGACCCCGATTTGCGCTTGAGTTTTGTCGGCCCCAGCAGCGAACACATGAGTTTTGGCCAGCGCTCCTTGTCCATCGAGGCCTGCATTGCTGAGTGGTTTGGCGAGCAATTCCGTCACACCGTCAAGGTTTGGGGGCCGCTGCAGCAGTCCGAAATTCAAGCCTTGCGCTGCCGTGCTGCGGTGACGCTGGTGTGCTCGCGCTGGGAAAATCAACCTAACACCGCGTTGGAGGCCATGGCGCAGGCCTGCCCCGTTGCAGCCACCTCGGCCGGCGGCATTCGTGAAGTCATCGACAACGGCCGCACCGGGGTGCTGGCCACAGGTGCCGACCCGCAGGCGCTCGGCGAGGCCATTTTTCGCCTGCTGGATGATCTGGCTGCGGCCGGCGCAATGGGCGTGGCCGCGCGCGCTTATGTGCAAGCCGCGCACCACCCGGTGAAGGTGGCGCAACAAACCGCTGCGTTGTACGGCAGCGTGTTGACCCTGCACGCCGGGCAGCATTGACCTGTGTGTGCTCGCGTTAACACCCAAGCTACATTTGGGCCGGCGTTGCGCTGGCCCTGCCGACATCGCGCCGCGCGCGTGAAATTGGTCGCCTGTACAACCTGCCCAGCGCGCGGCGCAGCGGCCATCACATCGAGAAACCCATGAATTCACCTGTGCACGCTAGCGACCTCGCCATGGCGCCCGCGGCGCGAGAACACGCATCCACCGTGCCCTGTTTGGTCTGTGCGGCACCCGCGCCGCGAAGGGTCACGATGCCGGTGGATTCGAAGACCTTTGCGCACACCGTTTGGGGCAAGGTTCATGCGTGCGGCAGCTGCGGATTCGCCTTCGTACACCCGCGGCCCGCACCGGCGGAAACGGGGAAGTTCTACGAGCTGGATGCGTACTACACCCAAGGGCAGTCTCACCTGGCTCGTGGCGCTGCGCCCAGCTTCCAAAGCCGCCTGCGCCAGCACCTGGCCTGGCGGCTGGACAGTGGGCGCACGGTGGCCCAAGTGATTGCACAGCAGGTGCCCCAGCGCCCGGCGCGTGTTTGCGATATCGGCTGCGGCGCCGGTCTGATCGCCAGTGAGCTGGTGGCACAGGGTTTTCAGGTGGTGGGCGTGGAGCGCGACCCCAAGGCCGTGGCGTTCTCCGCAGAAGGGTTCACGGTGCTGCCCGGTTCCATCGAAGCCCTGCCGCAAGAACTCGTACCCGGCTCGTTCGACGTCGTGCTGATGTCCCACGTGCTGGAGCACTTCGCCGACCCGGTTGCCGCCCTGGCCAACGCCGCCGGCCTGCTGGCCGCGGGGGGTGTGGTGGTGGTGGCGGTGCCGAACAACGGGTCGGCGCCGTCTCTGTCAGCCGGCCTGTCTTGGGAGCATCTGGACATTCCCAGGCACATCAACTTCTTCGACGCAGCCAGTTTGCGAACGGCCGCGCAGCGCGCCGGCCTGGCGCAGGTTGCGGTTTTCCACGAAGGGTTTTGCCGCTACTTTTCCAACGAGTACATTGAAACCGAGCAGCGCATTCACGATCATGTTGTGGGTGCCGACCCTGGCGTCGCCGGTCACTCACGGCGCAACTCGCAGTGGCGTTCGTGGGGCCTGTTGCTGCGCGCGCTGTTCGGTTCCGACAACCTGCGCTACGACTCCGTGGGCATGGTGTTTCGGGTGGCAGCACCAGCGACGCGCTGAACCGCATCGCGCCGGCCCCAGAATGCGCGCAGCGGTCGCCACGAGCCGCGTCGACCGCAACTGCGCACCCTCCAGTGTCGGGCCGCCCGGCCCGCCCCCGCGGGGTCAAGCATGTGGCAATGCCCTATTTGCTTGAGAGGCAACCATGAACAAACTGCTCACCGTCGCGGCGGCCGCGCTCGGCCTGGCCTTGCCGGCCGACGCCAAAGACCGCGAGGTGATCGAAGTCCACATCGTGCAAGGCCACATCACCGTGCCCGAGGAAGTGGCCGCCACCTCGGTGGGCGACACGGCCCTGCTGTGGCGCATCATGCAGCCGGGCTATGAATTCACCGAAGACGGCATCGTGCTCGAATCAACCGGCAAGCATCAGTGCCGCTTGACCCAAGACCGGCGCGTGTACCGTTGCAACAAGCTGCGCCACGACCGTGGCGAACGCTACAAGTACATGGTCAAGGTGATAGATGTGCGGCGCGGCGCCGCGCTCGAGCCGCTGGACCCGTACATCCAGAACAATTGACGGCGCCGCGGCCGCGGCCGCCACAGCCGCCACGGCAGCGGCGTCAGGCCGCGGCGGCCACGCCAGCCATCAGCGCGTTCACGCGCGCCACCGCCAGGCCCAACTCGGACGCCGGGCCGGCGCCGATCTGTACAGCCAGCGCCGCTGCCTCTTGCAGGGCGGCACGTGCCGGCGCAGCCTGGCCGGCCAGCCATTCGCACTCGGCGCCCGCGCACAACAGCACGCCCAGGCCACGCTGGTCGTTGAACTCGCGCAAGATGGCCTGGCCGCCTGCCAGATGGTTGCGGGCCTGGTCGAACTGCCCTTCGCGCGCCAATGCCAACCCAAGGTAGCCCCGGAATTCACCCTCGCTGCGGCGGTCGCCGATGCGCCGCGCCGAGGTGATGGCGGCGTTGAAGCTCAACATCGCCTGGGCACGGCGACCCCAGACGTCATACACCAGCCCCAGGTTGCACAGCACGACGCATTCCAGTTGCACATGGCCGATCTCGCGCGCCACCTGCAACGCCGCCTCGCCGGCGCTGCCCGCGGCGTCGAGTTGGCCGATGACGAGGTTCATCATGCCCATGTTGCACAAGGTGTTGCCTTCGAGTCGGCGGTCACCGATCTGGCGGGCGATGTCAATCGCTTGTTCGCAATGGGCCAGAGCTTCAACCATGCGGCCGAGGTCGGAATAGACGTTGCCCAGGTTGCCGAGCAGGTTGCCTTGCATGCGCAGGTTGGCATGCTGCCGCGCCAGGGTCAGGCCCTGCTCATAGGCGCCCAGCGCCTGCACCATGTGGCCGAGGTTGTGGTGTATCGAGCCCAAGGTGTTCAAGGCCATGCTTTCCAGCACGGGCTCGTTTGCGCTGCGCGCCAAGGCCAGCGCTGCGCCGATGGCGGCCTGGCTGGGCGCCACGTTGCCGCTGCGCAGGTGAAACTCGGCCACGTCGATGTGAACCAAGGTTTGGCGAAACAAGTCGCCCGCCTGCAGCGCCGCTGCCATGGCCAGCGCCAGCGCCTCGCCGGCGTCAGCATGCTGGCCGCACGATCTCGCGGCGCGCCCATGCAGGTACTGCGCCAGGGCGAGTTCGCGCCCCTGCAAGCCCGGCATGGCACAGACCAGGTCGCACAACGCCAGGCCGCCTTGATAAGGGCCGTGGTGGCTGATGGCGGCCCAGGCCCCTTCCAGCGCGCCGCAGGCGCTGGCGTTGTCGCCGTCCGCCACGGCATGGCGGCAGGCCGCGGCCAGGTTGTCCAGCTCGGCGCAGGCATGTGCCACCGCGCGATCCGGCCCCAGCGCAGCGAACCAAAGATGGTGCCGGCGGCGCGCGGCGCTCAAGGCCTGCGGCCCGCTTCCGGGGTAGCGCTCGGGGGTCTGCAAGTGCTCCTGGGCATAGGCCTGCACGCTGATCAGCAGCTCGAAGCGTTCGTCCGCCAGCGGGCGCACGAAGGACTTGTCGACCAACGAGATCACGGCGTCCACGATCCAGGGCGCGCCGTCATACGCGCTCAGGTCGAGCACGCCCTCGGCCGCTTCGAGCGTGAAGCCGCCTTCGAACACGGCGAGCTGCGCCAGCGCTGCCTTGTCGGGCAGGCTGAGCAGGTCCCACGACCAATCGAACGCCGCGCGCAGCGTGGCCTGGCGGTCCAGCCGGCCGCCGCTTGAAGCCAGTAATTTGAAACGTTCGCTCATGCGTGCCAGCAGCGCGCGCGGCGGCAGGCTGCGCACGCGCGCGGCGGCCAGCTCGATGGCCAGGGGCAGGCCGTCGAGCAGCTTCACCAGCGGGCCGATGGCAGCCTGGTCTTCGGCCGTGGGCGTGAAGCCGCGTTGCGCGGCGGCGGCGCGCTTCATGAACAAGGCCTGGGCATCGGTGGCGGTCATGGGCGCCAGCGCCAGGGCCTCTTCGCCGGCAATGCCCAGCACCTCGCGCGTGGTGACGAGAAAGCGCGCCTCGGCCGCGCGTTCAAGCCAATGACCCACTGTTTCCTCGGCATGGCGCGCCACCTGCTCGAAGTTGTCGAAGATCACCAGGCAGGCGCCGCGCCCGGCGATGGCGTGGCCGAGTTGGGCCTCTGCGCCCTCCTTGCCCAGCGGCACATCCAGGCCATGCGCCACGGCGCTGAGCACGCCGTCGAGCGTGCGCGCATTGGCCAGGTCGCAAAACCACACGCCGCCCGGGAAGTCACCCAGCCAGGCCCAGCCGAAGTGGGTGGCCAGCCGGGTCTTGCCGCTGCCGCCCATGCCCAGCAGCGACACCAACCGCGCGCCGGCCTCGAAGCGTTGCACCAGCTCCTGCAAGGTGTGGCGGCGGCCGACGAAGGCGTCGCGCTCGGCCGGCAGGTTGTGGCGCACGTCGCGCACGGGCAGCCACAGCTCGCCTTGGCGCACGACGCGATAGACCTTATCGGCATCGGGCGGCGGGCGCAGGGGCGAATCGTCGTCGCACAGCTCGAACAGCTCGAGCGGTTCGGCCAGCCCCTTGGCACGCCAATGGCCGTGCGACACCAGGCGCAGCGCCGTTTGGCCCAGCGCCTCTCGCGCCGCCGCGGTGAGCAGGGTCTGGCCGGGGCCGGCCACGCTCATCACCCGCGCCGCGGTGGGTTTGCTCAGGCCGTCAAGCTCCAGCGGCTTGGCGCCGCGCGCCACGTCGGCCGCCGGGTTCTCGCGCAGGCTCACCGGGCCCACGTGCAAGCCGGCGCGCGCTTGCAGCGGCGGGGCCAGGCGGGCCAGCGCGCGGTGGTAGGCCAGGGCATAGCCGGCCGCGTCAGCGGGTTGCACAAACAGCAGCAAGAAGCCGTCGGTCTTGTCGATCTCGCGGCCGCGCCACTGCGCCAGCAGGTCACGCGCGATGCGGTCGTGCGCGGCCCACAGCGGTGCCATGGCCGCATCGCCCAGGCGCGCCGCCAGCTCCGAGCTGTCGACGATGTCGACCAGCAGCACCGCAGCGGCTGCCGTGTCGGCGGCGTTCATAAGCTCATTCCGGCTCGATCCGCGCCTTGCGGATCACCTCTGCCCAACGTTTGATGTCACTTTGCAGCAGGCCCTGCAACTCGGCCGGCGTGCTCGCACGCAGGCTCACGCCCAGCTTGCCCAAGCGTTCTTGCACGGCCGGTGCGGCCAGGGCCTCGCGCGCGGCCTGGTTGAGCCGGCTGACCACCTCGGCAGGTGTGCCCGCCGGCGCCGCCAGCGCGTTCCACGAGGCCACGTTGTAGCCAGCCACGCCGGCCGCCGCCACCGTGGGCACGCCGGGAAGGGCGGCGTTGGGTTGGTCGGAAGTGACCGCCAGCGCCTTCACCACACCCGCGGCCACTTGCGGCAGCATGGGGCCGACGATTTCGAATGCCAGATCCACCTCGCCGGCACGCAGCGCCGTGAGCACCGCGGGCGAGCCCTTGTAGGGCACGAGGGTCACGTCGATGCCGGCCTGCGTTTCAAACAGCGCTGCGGCCAGGTGCTGCGTGCTGCCCACGGCGATGGTGGCCACGTTCAGCTTGCCGGGGTTGGCGCGGGCGAAGGCCAGTGCCTCGCGCAGCGTGGCAAAGCGCGAGTTGGCGGCAACGAACAGGCCGAGATCGAAGCTGCCCAGCGTGGTGATGGGGGCAAAGCTGGTCAAAGTGTCATAGGGCAGCTTCTTGAACAGGCTGGCACTCAGGGCGTTGCTGTTGCTCATCAACAGCAGCGTGTAGCCATCGGGCCGCGCGCTGGCCACGGCCTGCGAGGCGTTGATGCTGCCCGCGCTGGGCTTGTTTTCCACCACCACGGCCTGGCCCAGGCTGCGCGCCATGTGCTCGGCCACGGCGCGCGCGGTGAGGTCGGCAATGCCGCCGGCACCGAAGGGCACGATCAGGCTGATGGGCTTGGTGGGGAAGGCGGCCTGGGCATGTGCCAGCATCGGTGTGGCGAGCACCCAGAGCAGGCAGCAGCGGCGGCTGATAGGGTGTTGCGGCATGGCGGGAACTGTACCTGCGGCCAGCGCAACGCGCGCGTCGAGACAGCCCGTACCATCGTTGCATGGGCTGGCGGCAGGCGCCGGGCGCAGGAGATAACACCATGACCGAACAAGATGTGGATGTGCTGATCATCGGTGCGGGCTTGTCCGGCATCGGCGCGGCCTGGCACTTGACCAAGCATTGCCGCGACCGCAGCTTCACCCTGTTCGAAGGGCGCGATGCGCTCGGCGGCACCTGGGACTTGTTCCGCTACCCGGGCGTGCGCTCGGATTCGGACATGTTCACCCTGGGCTATTCATTCCGGCCCTGGACCCAGGCCAAGGCGATTGCCGATGGCCCGGCGATCCTGAGCTACCTGCAAGACACGGCGCGCGAATGCGGCATCGAGCCGCGCATCCGCTACGGCCACCAGGTGCAAAGTGCCGACTGGTCGAGTGCCGAATCGAAGTGGACGGTGCGCGCCCTGCGCAAGAGCGACCAGCAAGTGGTGACCGTGCGCTGCAACTTCCTGTTTGCCTGCAGCGGCTACTACAGCTACGCGGCCGGCTACATGCCCGAGTTCCCTGGCATGGATCAATTCAAGGGCCGCGTCGTTCACCCGCAGCAGTGGCCGCAGGATCTGGACTACACGGGCAAGAACGTGGTGGTCATCGGCAGCGGCGCCACGGCCGTGACCATCGTGCCCGAAATGGCCAAGCTGGCCCGCCACGTCACCATGCTGCAGCGCTCGCCCACCTATATGCTGGCGCGGCCCTCGGTGGACGTCATCTCCACCTTCTTGCGCAAGGCACTGCCCGAGCGCGTGGCTTATGCGCTGACGCGCGCCAAGAACGTGTTGCTGGGCATGTACGTGTTCAGCCTGTGCAAGCGCAAGCCGGCCAAGGTGGCGGCGTATTTCATCAACGAAGTGAAGAAGGCGGTGGGCCCGAAGGTGGATGTGGCCACGCATTTCACGCCGCGCTACAACCCCTGGGAGCAGCGCCTGTGCCTGGTGCCCGATGGCGACATGTTCCAGGCGCTGAAGGCTGGCCGGGCCTCGGTCGTCACCGATCACATCGTGCGCTTCAGCGCCACCGGCCTGGCGCTGCGCAGCGGCGCCACGCTCGAAGCCGACATCATCATCAGCGCCACCGGCTTGCAATTGCAGCCTGGCGGCAGCTTCGCGCTGAGCGTTGACGGCAAGCCGCAAGACTCGGCGCAGACCGTGAACTACAAGGGCGTGATGTACTGCGGCGTGCCCAACCTGGCCGCCACCTTCGGCTACACCAATGCCTCGTGGACGCTGAAGGCCGACCTGACCAGCCGGTACGTGTGCCGGCTGCTCAACCACATGCGCCAGACCGGCGCCAAGCAGTGCTGGCCGCAACTGCAAGACGCCGCGTTGCCGTTGCTGCCGTGGGTGGATTTTTCATCGGGCTACTTCCAGCGCGTCATCGACCACATGCCCAAGCAGGGCAGCACCAGGCCCTGGAAGTTGAATCAGAACTACCTACTTGATGTGATGGCGCTGCGCTTCGGGCGCGTCGATGATGGCGTGCTGGGTTTTGTGAGCTGAAGCCCCTGCTTGCGGGCTGTGCGCGCCGCCGGGCAAGGGCTAGGATCGACCGGACCAGCTCGGCCCCCAATTCACTCAGCGGCGCCCCATGCCTCATACCCTTATCAACCGAGTTCGCGCCCTGCTGGTGGGCGCCCTGGCCTTGGCCGGCCTGGCCGCCTTCTTCGCCACGGTGCCGGCATACACGCCGCCGCCGCCTCTGGTGCAGGCGCGCCAGGTCTATCCGGTTGACCGCCCTCAAGGCGCGGTGCTGAAAAGCAAGACCCGCGTGCCTGGCAGCAAGGCCGGCAATGTGACGGTGGAGCCCAGCACAGTGCCCCTGTCCACCATGGACGTGCGCCTGGGCGGCAGTGGCGCGAGCGCCTTCGCCTCGCCCGGCACGGCCTTCGCGGCCAACCTGCTGCGCAATTCGCTGATGTTCGGCCGCGGGCCGATGCAGACCGAAGGCTGGTTTCCGTCAGACGCCCATGGCGCCTTTGACCCCACCACCGGGCAAATGGTGATGGTCTCCAATGGCAGCTACATGATCTACAAGTACGGTGACGACTTCAGCCTCACCGATGAGCGCGTGGGCCGCAAGTTCTGGTCCGACTCCAGCAACGGCAACACCTTGAGCAGCAACCCCACGCCGTACGACGCCGTGGTGCATTTCGACCGTGTGGCACGGCGCTGGGTGATTGCGGCGCTGGAAGGCTCGGGGCCCACATCCAACCTGTTGCTGGCGGTGTCAAAGGGCGCGGATCCGAAGCTGGGTTGGAACAAGCGGCGCGTCAGCGTGGTCTACGATAACCGCTGGCTTGACCGGATTCACATCGCAGCCAACCGCGATCAGATCGTCCTCACCGGCAACTACTTCCTCACCACGGGGCGCACCGCCGCCGACAGCAGCACGCTGGGTGCGGCGCTCATCTTCGACAAGATGGCGCTGTACGCCAACGTCAACGCGGCCTTTGACACGGTGCGCCTGCCGTATCAGGCTGCGGTGGCGGCGGATGACTTGAGTCTGAGCAGCACGGACTTTCGCCTGGTGTTCAACGAATTCGACCAGCCCATCACTCACATGGTGAGCCTGGCCAAAGTCAACAACGTCTGGACGCTCACGCCCTTGTCGGCCACCGGCGCGGTGTGGAGTCCCATCAGCCTGGGCTTTGACACCGACTACTTGCGCCACGACAGCCGCATCCTCGACTGCGTGCGCCGCAACGGCCTGGTGTTTTGCGTGCACACCGGGCGCGAATACAACCTGAACCACGTGGTCTCGATCTGGACCCAGTTCACCGACGCTGGCCACCTGGTTCAGTACGGCAGCAACTTCGTGCCGTCCACCTATATCGGCAGCTATGCCGACTCCGGCGCCACCCCGACCTTCAAGGCCGTGGTGCCCACGATTTCAGTCGATGCGAACAGCAACATGGCGATCAGCTTCACCGCCATCGACGCCAACGACAGCCAGAACAGCGACTGGTTGTGGGCCGCCGGCACCGGCAACGACCCGCGCGTGGCCATGCTCTGGCGTGCGCCCACCACGGCCGTGGGCATGCTGGAGCCGAACGGTCAGGAGCTGTTTGCCGGCAAGACCGCGGTGAATGGCGAGCAGGCCAACACCGGTGCGGGCCAGATCGGCTCGCACTACCGCATTGGCGACTATGCCGGCATGGTCAACATCGGCACAGGCAGCTTCTGGGCCGTGCATGGCGTGGGCACCAGCAGCGTCATCACGGTGCCTGTGCAGGTGAACGGGCAGACCGTCAACCAGGCGATTGACTGGGTGCTGAAGTACAACTCGTTCGCAATCCTGCCCGGCGCGGCGCCGCCAAACGTGGCGGTGGCCAGCGCCACGGGCTCAGCCGGCGTGCTGGCCTTCCGGGTGAGCAACGCGCAAGCCACGGCGGCCAGCAAGCTGCGCGTGTTCGTCAAGGCCGGCAACGGCGTCACGTTGTCAGGTTCCACCTTCGACAGCCGGCCCTGCGCCAACGCGGGCACGCCCGAGCAGGTGTGCACGCTCGACCAGCTCGCACCCAACGCCACCGCGCAGGGCCTCATCGCCTATTCGGGCGGCGGCGAAGTGAATGTCTACGCCACCACCCTCGCGGGCGACACCAGCACGGCCGACAACAGCGTCACGCTGGCGGCCGCCGCCACGGGCGGCACCGGTGGCACAGGGGGCACAGGGGGGACCGGCGGAACGGGCGGCGGCAGTGCAGGCAGCAGCAGTTCGGGCGGCGGGGCGCTGGCCTGGGCCGATCTAACGGCTGCCTTGATGGGCCTGCTGGCCCTGGCCTGGGAGCGCCGCAGCGCAGCGGCGCGGCGCACGTGGCGTTGACCTCAGGCCGGCGTATACACCTCGGTATCCACTTCGCTTTGCGCCTGCGCGTTGTAGCGGTTGCCGCGAATCGCCGGTGGTGCGAAGTGGGCATCCAGCCGCGCCATCAAACCGGGTGACAGGCTCACACTCTCCGCACCGAGGTTTTCTTCAAGGTGCGCCAATGAGGTGGTGCCGGGAATGGGCAGCACATGCGCGCCGCGGTGCAGCAGCCAGGCCAGCGCCAGTTGCGCGGGCGTGCAGCCGGCCTCTTGCGCCATCGCCTCATACGCCGGCAACAGAGCCAAGTTCTCTGCATAGTTAGCCGGCTCGAAGCGCGGCATGCCGCGGCGGATGTCCTTGTCGTGCAGGCCGCTCACGCTGCGCAGCGTGCCGGTGAGAAAGGCCCGCGCCACCGGGCTGAAGGCCACGAAGGTCGCGCCAATTTTCCGGCAGGCCTGCAGCACCGCGATTTCGGGGTTGCGCGTCCACAGCGAATACTCCGTCTGCACCGCGCTGATGGGGTGAACGGCATGCCCGCGCAACAAGGTGGCAGCGCTGACTTCACTCAGGCCGATGGCGCGCACCTTGCCCTCCTGCGCCAGGCGGCTCATTTCGCCCACACTGTCTTCAATCGGCACGGCCTTGTGCCAGCGGTGCAGGTAGTACAGGTCGATGACATCGGTTTGCAGCCGGCGCAGGCTGTCTTCGCAATGGCGCCGAATGCCTTTCGGTGTGCCGTCGATCACCCGCTTCATGCCATCGTCGAACTGCACGCCCGCCAGGCCACCCTTGCTGCACAGCGTGATGCGCCGGCGCTCGCCCTTCAGCACCCGGCCCAGCAGGGCTTCATTGGCGCCAAAGCCGTACAGCGCGGCGGTGTCGAACAGCGTCACACCGGCATCGAGCGCGCCCTTCAGCAATTGTTCGCCTTGCTCTGCCGAGGGCGGCTTGCCGTAGGCGTGGCTCAGGTTCATGCAGCCCAGGCCGATGGGCGCGACGCTGAACGGGCCGATGCGGCGTGGCGTCGTCATGCGAGCTGCGTTTCGAGCTGATGCAAGATCTCATAGCAGGGCAGCACCTGCGCCACGCTGGCATTGGGCTCGCCCTTTTCCTTGATGGCGGCAAAGAACTCGCGGTCCTGCAGCTCGATGCCGTTCATCGACACGGCCACCTTCGAGACATCAATCTTCTCTTCCTTGCCGTTGAACAAATCGTCGTAGCGCGCCAGGTAGGTGCCGGTGTCGCCGATGTAGCGGAAGAAGGTGCCCAGCGGGCCGTCGTTGTTGAAGCTCAAGCTCAGCGTGCAGATCGCGCCGCTGGCCGCCTTCAACTGGATGCTCATGTCCATGGCGATACCCAGCCCGGGGTGGATGGGGCCTTGCACGGCGTTGGCGCGCACGATGGGGCTGCGCGCCTGGTAGGCGAACAAGTCCACCGTGTGGGCGGCGTGGTGCCACAGCAAATGGTCCGTCCAACTGCGCGCCTGGCCCAGGGCGTTCATGTTGCTGCGGCGGAAGAAGTAGGTCTGCACATCCATTTGCTGGATGTTGAACTCACCGGCCGCAATTTTGTTGCGCACAAACTGGTGGCTGGGATTGAAGCGCCGCGTGTGGCCGCACATCGCCACCAAGCCCGTGTTTTCCTGCATCTGCACCACGCGGTAGGCGTCGCGCAGGCTGTCTGCCAGGGGAATCTCCACCTGCACATGCTTGCCCGCCTTCATGCAGGCCACGGCCTGCGCGGCGTGCATTTGCGTGGGCGTGCACAAGATGACGGCGTCAACCTCCTTGATGGCCAGCGCATCGGCCAGGTCGGTGCTGACGTGGCCGATGCCGTATTTGGAGGCGACTTCCCGGGTCTTCTCCAGATCGCGGCTGATCAGCGAGACAACTTCAACGCCGTCAATGTTCTTGATGCCGTCCAGGTGTTTGATGCCGAAGGCGCCGGCGCCCGCGAGGGCGACTTTGATGGTTTTGCTCATTTAAGTATTCTCCAGAATCAAGTGACCCACTGCCGT
>JANMYI010000262.1:0-2415 GCA_031381955.1 Burkholderiales bacterium | reverse complement strand
CGCGCACGGTGGCCGAATGCCTGAGCGCACTCGAAGCCGCGGGCGTGCCCTGCGCGCTCTACGCCGACCCGGGCGACAACCTGAACGACCCGCAACTGGTGCAGCGCGGCCTGTTCAGCACGGTGCACGATGCCGCAGGCGCCTTTCAGGGCGTGAACCCACCGTGGCGGATGAGCGGCAGCGCATCAGCGTTGGGTGCGCGCGTGCCCAGCCTGGGTGAAGACACGCCCGCCGTGCTGCATGAACTGCTGGGCCTGGGTGAGGCTGAAGTGGCGCAGTTGCGTGCCGCCGGCGCGTTTGGTGTGGCGCGCGCCGGCAAGCCCGCCGCGGGTTAGACCCGAAGCGTGGCGAGCAGATCGTTCGCTACCGTACCTTCACTGCCTTAGCGGGAGCCACGCGATGCAAGGAACACGCTTTTTGAAGCAGGCCGTGGCCAACCAGCCGCGGCGCACCGCCATCATCACGCCCACACCAGACGGCACTAGGCGGCGCAGTTGGGCCGAAATCGGCGAGCGCGTGCCGCGCCTGGCCGCGGCCTTGGGCGCGCTGGGCATTGAAGGCGGCGCCTTCGTTGCCGCCCTGGCGATGAACAGCGACCGCTATGTCGAACTCTTCTTCGCCGTGCCCTGGGCGGCTGGCGCGTTTGCGCCGCTGAACATCCGCTGGTCGGTGGCCGAGAACGAGTACGCGCTCACCGATTCAAAGTCTTCGGTGCTGTTCGTTGATGAACCCTTCATCGACCAGGCGCGTGAGCTGAAAGCCAAGCTGGCCTGGGTGAAGACGCTGGTCTACATGGGTGAAGGCGACACGCCTGCGGGCATGCTCGGGTACGAAGACCTGGTGGCGCAGCATGAACCCATGCTGGATGCCAACCGCCGCGGCGAAGACCTGTGGGTGATCTTCTACACCGGCGGCACCACGGCTCACCCCAAGGGCGTGATGATGAGCCACCGCGGGCTGTTCGTGGCCACCGTCACCTACCTCGCGCTGTTGCCGAGCATTGAGGATTTGAGCTTCGTTTACGTGGCCGGCTTCTTTCACTTTGCCGGCGCCAGCGCGCTGCTGTACATCACCCTGGCCGGCGGCACGCATGTGCTGCAACCCAAGTTCGACCCGGTGCCGGTGATGCAGGCGATTGCCGAACACAAGGTGAGCAACGCGGTGCTGGTGCCGACCATGATCAACCTGCTGGTCAACCACCCTGACTTCGACAAGTACGACCTGAGCAGCCTGCAAACCTGCGTCTACGGCGGCTCGCCCATGCCCGAAGCGTTGATGAAGCTGGCCATGAAGAAGCTGCCCGCACTGCGCTTCTATCAAGTCTTCGGCATGACGGAAACCGGCGGCTTTGCCACCATGCTGCGCTGGCGCGACCACCTCAACGAAGGCGCCAAGGCCGAACGTTTGAAATCAGCCGGCCAGGCCGCGCTGGGCAATGAAGTGAAGGTGGTGCTGCCCGACGGGTGCGACGCGGCAGCGCGTGAGCTGGGTGAAATTCTGGTGCGCAGCGACATGCTGATGAGTGGCTACCTCAACAACCCGGTGGCCACGGCGGCAGCACTGCAAGAGGGCTGGATGCACACCGGCGACGCCGGCTATCTGGATGAAGATGGCTACCTTTACGTGGCCGACCGGGTGAAGGACATGATCGTCAGCGGCGGCGAGAATGTTTATTCGATCGAAGTCGAGCGCGTGCTGTTCATGCACCCCGCCGTGAGCGAAGCCGCGGTGATCGGCGTGCCCAGCGAACAATGGGGCGAGAGCGTGCACGCCGTGGTGGTGCTCAAGCCCGGCGCGCAGGCCAGCGAGGCCGAACTCACCGCGTTTTGCCGCCAGCACATCGGCGGCTACAAGCTGCCGCGCAGCTATGAATTCCGCACCGAGCCGCTGCCCGTCACGCCGGTGGGCAAGGTGCGCAAGAACCTGCTGCGCGACCCGCATTGGGTGGGACATGCCCGCAAGATTTGAGGCCCGACGCCACTGCTCTATCTGAACAGTTAGTCACGCCTGGCTGCGCCAGGCGCCGGCTTCAGGCTTTGGACAGGTTGTATTTCATGACGCGCCCGTGGCGGCCGGTCTTGTCGCGCTCTAGCGTGTAGCAGTCGCCCTCGGGCCCGGCGTGCGCGGCCAGGATGGGGGCCAGGCGGGCATGGTCTTCGTCATCCAGGTGCAGGTCGAACACGGCAAGCGTTTCGTTCAGGCGGTTGGCATAGCGCGCGCCGACGATGGCCGCGGCCACGCACTCGCGGTCGAGCACCCAGCGCGTGGCCACGCTGGCAATCGAGCTGCCGTGTTTGTCGGCGATGGCGCGCAGCGCGCGCAGCAGGGTTTGAAACGCCGCCCAGCCGCCAAAGTCGTCGATCACCAATTTGTACTTGATCAAGGAACGGTTGCTCAGCTCGGCGCCGGGTTCGG
>JANMYI010000230.1:0-7929 GCA_031381955.1 Burkholderiales bacterium | reverse complement strand
TCTTGGACAGACCCTTGCCGATGGCCTTGATGTAGTTGTAGACCGCCTTCTCAGCCGACAACTCGCCCGGCAGCGTCTTGTGCAAATCAACCAGCGTTTCCAGCGCCAGGTAGGGGTGAACGGCTTCGGCGCCATAGCCGGCCAGTACGGCGAAGTGGTGCACTTCGCGCGCGCTGCCGGTTTCAACCACCAGGCCGGCCGTGGTGCGCAGGCCCACCCGCCCCAAGTGGTGGTGAATTGCCGACAACGCCAGCAGCGCCGGTATGGCCACTTGCTCGCGACTCATGGCGCGGTCACTGATGATGAGGATGTTGTGGCCACTGCGGATGGCATCCACACTCTGCGCGCACAGCGAGGCCAGGCGCGCTTCCACGCCTTCGCTGCCCCAGGCCAGCGGGTAGCAGATGTCAAGCTCGAAGCTCTTGAACTTGCCCGAGGTGTGGGCGTCGATCTCGCGCAGCCGCGCCATGTCGGTGAAATCGAGAATGGGCTGCGTCACTTCCAGCCGCATCGGCGGGTTGACGGCGTTGATGTCGAGCAAATTGGGCTTGGGGCCGATGAAGCTGTTCAGGCTCATCACGATGGCTTCGCGGATCGGGTCGATCGGCGGGTTCGTGACCTGTGCAAAGAGCTGTTTGAAGTAGTTGAACAGCGGCTTGTTGCGGTCTGACAGCACGGCCAGGGGCGAGTCGTTGCCCATCGAGCCGATGCCTTCTTCGCCCAATGTGGCCATGGGGGCAAGCAGAAATTTCAGGTCTTCTTGGGTGGTGCCGAAGGCCTGCTGGCGGTCGAGCAGGGTTTCAGTGAAGACCGGCACTTGCGGATCGTTAACCTTGATGCTTTCCAGCGGAATGCGAACGTTTTCGATCCACTGGCGGTACGGGCGTGCGTTGGCGAACTGGTTCTTTAACTCTTCGTCGTCGACGATGCGGCCCTGCTCGAAGTCGATCAGGAACATCTTGCCGGGCTGCAAGCGCCACTTGCGCACGATGCGGCTTTCAGGAATGGGCAGCACGCCCGATTCGCTGGCCATCACCACCAGGTCATCGTCGGTCACGATGTAGCGCGCCGGGCGCAGGCCGTTGCGGTCGAGCGTGGCGCCGATCTGCTTGCCGTCGGTGAAGACCATGGCGGCCGGGCCGTCCCACGGCTCCATCATGGCGGCGTGGTATTCGTAGAAAGCGCGCCGGCGCGGGTCCATGTGCTCGTGCTGCTCCCAGGCTTCGGGAATCAACATCATGGCCGCGTGCGCCAGCGGGTAGCCGCTCATGGTGAGCAGTTCCAGCGCGTTGTCGAAGGTGGCGGTGTCGCTTTGATGTTCGAAGCTGATCGGGTAGAGCTTCTTCAAATCGTCACCCAGCACGGGCGACTTCATCACCCCTTCGCGCGCGCGCATCCAGTTGAAGTTGCCCTTCACGGTGTTGATCTCGCCGTTGTGCGCCACCATGCGGTAAGGGTGGGCCAGCGGCCATTCGGGGAAGGTGTTGGTGGAGAAGCGCTGGTGCACCAGGGCGAAGGCCGAGGCCACGCGGGCATCGGCCAGATCGAGGTAATAACGCCCCACTTGATCGGCCAGCAGCAGGCCTTTGTAGATGACCGTGCGGCAGCTCATGCTGGGCACGTAGTACTCGCGGCTGTGCGTGAGCTTTAGCGCCTGGATGGCCGACGAGGCTGTTTTGCGGATGACGTAGAGCTTGCGTTCCAGTGCATCGGGCACGATGACATCGGGCCCACGGCCGATGAACACTTGCCGGATCACGGGCTCCTTGGCGCGCACGGCCGGGCTCATGGGCATGGCGCGGTCCACCGGCACATCGCGCCAGCCCAGCAGCACCTGGCCTTCGGTGCGGATGGCGCGTTCCATTTCCTGCTCGCAAGCAAGGCGCGAGGCATGTTCCTTGGGCAGGAAGATCATGCCCACGCCGTATTCGCCCAGCGCCGGCAGAGCCACGCCCTGGGCCGCCATTTCGGCGCGGTAGTAGTCGTCCGGAATCTGAATGAGGATGCCGGCGCCGTCGCCCATCAATTTGTCCGCTCCCACTGCGCCGCGGTGATCGAGGTTCTCCAAGATCTTCAGGCCCTGCTCGACGATGGCGTGCGCCTTGCCGCCCTTGATCTGGGCAATGAAGCCCACGCCGCAAGCGTCATGCTCATGGCCAGGGCTGTACAGGCCGTCTTGCTCGGCGGCAGCCAGGGCTAGCGCTTGGGCGGCGATTGCGGTGGCGGGTGCGGTGGCGGGTGCGGCGGAAGATGAAGGTGCAGCCTGGCTCATGGCGCGCTCCGGGTAACGGCAAGGGGCGCGCAGCTTAGCGCGATCAAGGGCTGCGTACAACACAAATATACGGGGTCAGTGTCATTAATGAAGAGCAGATCATCAATTCAACTTTTATTGGGGACATATCAATTTCTGGTCAGCGCGATGCGGTCGTCGCCCCGGGCGGTCGGCCGCGCGGCCTTGCCAGAAGCGGCCGCGACAGCTGTTCGGACAACCGCCGTACGAACGCAGCGCTACCGATGACCTTGCCGCGCCAGGCCAGGCGCAACAGCGCATCGCCCTGCCCACCTGATGCCCCGGTTTGCAGCAAGTGCCCGTACGCCGCTTCGCGCGCAAACGGCGTGTTGCCCAACTGCCAGTAAGCCGGCAGTTCAGCCAGAAGGCCATCGTGGCGCAGGCCCAAATGGTGGGCAGCGCTGCTGCGCAAGGGGTCTGGCACGGCGGCGCCCGCCAAACCCTCGTCATCGCCAAAGGACCCGGCCCCCAGGTGGTCAATGGCGCACAGGCAGCCCAAACTGGGCGGCCCGGGCTCGACAACGGCGGCGCGAAAGCGCCCTTCCCACAGGGTGCCACTGCGGCCGTGGCGCAGATTGAAACGAGCCACGTAGCGCCGGCCGATGGCCTGGATCATCCGGCTCAGGGCGGGCCCTTCAGCCGGCGTGACCAGCAGGTGCACCTCGGTGTCCGGCAAGGCATAGCCATGCACCGCCACCGCGTTGGCGGCCCCGGCCTGCTGCAACGCGGACAGGTACTCGCGCCTGTCGGCATCGTCGTGGAACACGGCCTGCCCGGCATTGCCACGCAGCACCACGTAGTGGGCTAGGCCGGCAACCACAAGGCGGGTCTGGCGCGCCATGGCGGGAGGCTCGGGCGGCCCGGCTCAGGCGAAGGCGTCCACGCCGGTCAGGCGTTGATGCTCGCGCTGGGCGAAACGGTCGGTCATGCCGGCGATGTAGTCGGCCACGGCGCGGTGGCGGTTGGCGGCGTGGGCATAGAACGCGGGCATCAGCACCGGCTCGTTCAGGTAGCGGGCGAACAGGCTGCTCACCACCGTGCGGGCACGCTCGGTGGCCAAAGCCACCTGGGGGTGGCGGTACAGCTCGCGGAACAAGAAGCGTTTGAGATCGGTGGTCTCACCCCTTAACCGCGCACTGAAGGCCGCCAGCGGCGGGCCGGCACGCACGGCCCGCACATCGGCCGGTGCCTGCGCCTGAAGGCGCGATTGGGTCTGCGCCACCACGTCATAGACCTGGTTCGACAGCATGCGGCGGATGCACTCGAACAACAGCCGACGCGGCGCGCGCTGGCCCAGGCCGGTGTGCTCTTGTTCAACTTCGTTGAGATAGCAGCGCAGCAGCGGCACCTCGTGCAGTTGCTCCAGGCGCAGCAGGCCCGAGCGCACGCCGTCGTCGACATCGTGTGCGTTGTAGGCGATCTCGTCGGCCAGGTTCACCACTTGCGCTTCCAGGCTGGGCTGGCCGCCTTGAATGAAACGTTGTGCCACGCCTCCAGGCTCGGCTTGCTCCAGTGCCAACGCACATGCGCGCGAGCAATGTTTGAGGATGCCTTCGCGCGCCTCAAATGTGAGGTTCAGGCCGTCGAACTGCGGGTAGCGCGCCTCCAGCTCGTCCACCACGCGCAGGCTTTGCAGGTTGTGCTCGAAGCCGCCATGGGCCTGCATGCAGGCATGCAGCGCGTCTTGCCCGGCATGGCCAAAGGGCGTGTGGCCCAGGTCGTGCGCCAGGGCGATGGCTTCCACCAGGTCTTCGTTCAAGGCCAAGGCGCGCGCAATGGAGCGGCCAACCTGCGCCACTTCAAGCGAATGCGTCAGCCGCGTGCGGTACAGGTCGCCTTCATGGTTGATGAAGACCTGCGTCTTGTAGACCAGGCGGCGAAACGCGGTGCTGTGCACGATGCGGTCGCGGTCGCGCTGGTGCTCGTTGCGCGGCGGCAGCACGGCCGGCTCGCTCGCGCGCCGCCCGCGTGTGTGTTGCGGGTGGCAGGCGTAAGCGGCCAGGGTCATCGCAGGGCCGCGGCCGGCGCACGGTGGGTGTCGATCGCGCTGGCCACCAGTTCATCAGGCGCGCCGCGCACCACGGCGCGGCCCAGCGCTTCAATCAACACGAAACGCATGTCGCCGGCCTGCGCCTTCTTGTCACCGCGCATCAGTTCGAGGTAGCGCGCGGTGGGCAAGGCTGGCGCTTGAACCGGCAAGCCGGCGCTTAACAACAGGGTGCGCAGGCGCTGCACAAAGGCGGGCGCCATGAGCCCCAAGCGTACGGAAAGCTCACTGGCCAGCACCATGCCGCAGGCCACCGCTTCACCGTGCAGCCACTGGCCATAGCCCAGGCCGGCCTCGATGGCATGGCCGAAGGTGTGGCCGAAGTTGAGCATGGCGCGCGCGCCGGTTTCGCGCTCGTCTTCGCCCACCACGCGGGCCTTGATTTCGCAACTGCGCCGCACGGCGTGGGCCAGCGCCGCGGGCTCACGCGCCAGTAACGCGGCCAGGTTGGTTTCGATCCAACTCAAGAACTCGGCATCGGCAATCGGCCCGTACTTGATGACCTCGGCCAGCCCGGCGCTCAACTCGCGTGGCGGCAAGGTGTTCAACGTGGCCAGGTCGCAAATCACCCGCAGCGGCTGGTAGAACGCGCCGACCATGTTCTTGCCGGCGGGGTGGTTGATCGCCGTCTTGCCACCGACGGAAGAATCCACCTGGGCCAGCAAGGTGGTGGGCACCTGCACGAACGGCACGCCGCGCATGTAGCACGCCGCAGCAAAACCCGTGATGTCGCCCACCACGCCGCCGCCCAATGCAAACAGCGTGGTGTTGCGGTCGCAGCCCTCAGCCAGCAGCCGCTCGAAGATCAGGTTCAGCGTGGGCCAGTCCTTGTGCACTTCGCCATCCGGCAATTCGAGCGTGAGCACGCGGCCGTAGTGCGGTGCCAGCGCCGCACGCAAGCGCGCGCCGTAAAGCGGCGCGATGGTGGTGTTGGTGACGATCAGCGCGCAGGCCGCGCGCGGCAAGCCGGCGAACGATGCCGGCGCATCGAGCAGGCCGGCGCCGATACGGATGTCGTAGCGGCTGGCGCCGGTTTCAACGAAGACGGTTTGTTCGCGCAGGCCGGTGTTCATGGCCAGCAGTTTACGGGCGCAGGCAGTGCCTCAAACTTCGTTGGGCGGATCCGGCGGCGGCTTCGCTGGCTGCGCGGCAGGCGATGCGGGAACCAAGCCGGCCAGCTCCAACTGCATCAACACCATGTTCACCAGCGCCGGCACGGAAGGCCGGCCGGTTTCAACGATGAAGTGGGCCACCTGCCGGTACAGCGGGTCGCGGTCGCGGAACAGGTCGCGCAGGCGGCGCTGCGGGTCGCCCCCTTGCAAGAGCGGGCGGTGGGTGTCGCGGCGCAGGCGGCGAAACAATTCTTCGGGCGTGCTGCGCAGGTAGAACACATGGCACTGGCGGTGCAGCGCCTCGCGGTTGGCCGGCCGCAGCACCGAGCCGCCACCGGTGGCCAGCACGATGTTGGGCAGGGCCGCCAGCTCGGTGATGACCTGCTGCTCAAGATCGCGAAACGCCGCTTCGCCCTCGGCCTCGAACCAGGTGCGGATCGACATGCCGATGCGGCGTTCGATCTCATGGTCGCTGTCGATCAGGCGCAAGCCCAAATGCCGCGCCAAATGGCGCCCGGCCGTGGACTTGCCACTGCCGGGCATGCCGACCAGCGCGATGGTCACGTCATCAGTTAGGGTTGGTGCAGAGCATGCCGCTCTTGCCCTCGGGCGAGGTGACGAGCAAAGTAGGGCTGGCAAGCACACCGTATGGGCTGGTGACAAAGGGCGGCTCGGCCTTGGCGTCAGACGTTTCGTCACTGCGCACCGGCAACACGCGCTGGAAATTGGCCCGCCCTTCCGTGCCGGCTACTGATGCGGCAACGACGAGATTGAAGTCGACCCATGAGCCCACACTCTGCGGGTAGCTCAGCCGCAGCACGACCTGGCCGCTTGAGTTGGTTCGCGATGGCCCCTCAAAACTGACGACCACATCGCCCTTCCGTGGCTCCAGAGCAGGGCGCCCGCTCACCAGATTCAGGCTGCCGTTGGCATCTTCCACGCCACCATTGGAGAAGATTTCATTGATGCCGTTGCGGTTGAGGTCTTCGTTGTCGCACACGGCAGTGGTGACCTTGCACCACTTGTCGCCACAAACCTCCCAGTAGCCTTTCAGATAGCGCAACAGGTCGACCGAGGGCGTGATCTGCACGTCAGCCTTGGCCAGGCCCGATGAGTCATTGACCTGAACCACATAACGTTTGACGTAATCGATGCCCGAGCTGCCGAGCAGAATCTGCCCATCCGTACCGATGCTGACCGACAGCGGATCGGAACTCACCGTCAGCGTGGTCTTCGCGTTCGCCGGGCAGGCGCCTGCAACGAAATCCGTGTTGCTCCAGCAGGCGCGAACCGTCACACCCCCATTGGGGCCAGATCGGCTGGCTGGGATGTATGAGGTCGTGGCCACGCCGTTCGCATCGGTGTAAACCACGTTGGCGGCCGACGACACCGTACCGCCGATGGATTGTTGGTCGCCATCAAGATCAAAACGCACGCGAATGTTCTTCATGGGCGCGTTGCCGTCGGTCAAAAACAGGGCGCGAATTTCGGCCCGGTTGCTGGTGGAGCCCGGCAGGTTGACCGGCACCACGCTGGGGTTGGCCGACACCGACGCGGAGCGCACGATGCCCACGGCCGCCGGCACGCTGGTGCTGTCTGACTGCACCTGCACGGCGCCACTGGTCGTGGCCCCACCCGAGGTGCCGCGGATGTCCAGCGCGCCTGCTGCACTGGGCGCGATATAGCTGTACTTGAATTCCCCGTTCAGACCGGTGTTGCCCCGAGCTTCAACGCCACCCACGCCGGCGACGACGATTTCCTGCCCAACCATGGCATTGGCGGCCGAATCGGTGAGCACAAATTCAACCTCACCGGCCCCACCGGGCGCCACGATGGCCGGGTTCACGCGCGCGGCGAGGTTGGCCCCGAACACCTGGAAACTGGCGGTCTTGACCAGGGTGCCACTGGTGGCGGTGACGACGATGGTCCGGTTTGATCGATCCGCCCCAATGCCAATGGCAGCGCTGACCACACCATTGGTGTTGGTGGCCGTACCGCTGACGGTGGCCACGGCACTGTTGTCCACACTGATGGTGATCGGAATATTGGGCAGCGCGTTGCGGTTCGCATCGACCGCGGTGACCGTGGCGGTGACAGCGTTGATGCCGTTGTTGGCCAGCGTGCGTGCGCTCAAAGCCAGCGACAAATCCGCCGCCTTGGGCGCCACCACGGTGCCAGGCGCAGGGGGAGCTGCGGCAGGGTCAAAAATATTCGCGCCCGGGTCACCCCCGCCGCCGCCGCAAGCCGCCAGCACCGCCACCGAGGCCGCACACACCAGCATGAACACACGGCGCAGCACCACGCCACGCAGTCTGAAGTTAGAACTCATCATCGTCATTTCCTGTCTGACTGGAGCCCGCGCATCAACGCGCCGCGGAACGGTCGGTCACGATCTTGGGCGTGATGAACACCAGCAGTTCGGTGCGCCTGGAATACTTGGTGCGGCTCTTGAACAGGTTGCCCAGGTAGGGGATGTCGCC
>JANMYI010000599.1:0-3744 GCA_031381955.1 Burkholderiales bacterium | reverse complement strand
CTGGTTCTCGCGGCGCTGCTGTCAGCTGCCGCTGGTGCCGCATTCAATTGCTGCGGCGATCATGGCTGGATACGATCGGCTGTATGTCGCCCGGCACATCTCCGAGCAGGCAGCGGGTCAGTACTTTGGTGCGGCACAGGTTGCTTCGATCATCACGCTTGGGGCCATCGCCTTCAACCAGGCCTGGGTGCCGTGGCTCTATGCACGCCTGTCCGAGGGCACGCCGGCGGCAGACGCCGACATCGTTCGCGTCACTTGGCGCTTGATTGCGCTGGCGCTGGCCGTTGCATGCGTGATGGCGCTCGGTGCTCCAGTTCTGGTGATGATTGTGTTGGGCTCAGGTTACGCGCAGGCAGAGGCGGTGCTCGTGCTTCTGGCGCCGGCCGCAGCGGTGGGCAGCATCTACTTCCTGGTCGCGAATCACCTCTTCTACGCCGAGAAGACCCTTGCGCTTCCCGTGGTCACTTGCAGCGCCGCACTGTGTCAAGTCGCGCTTATCCATCTGTTGGGCCCTCGTTTCGGCGTCGTCGGTGTGGCCGGTGCGGTGTTGGCGACGCAGGGGCTGTTCGTTGCCGGTGTGTGGTATCTGGCCCAGCGCACGCGCCCGTTGCGATCGTTGGGTGCGGGCAGGTAGGCCCAGACATATGCACTTGCTTGTCCTGGTCAGGTGGCTGTCGCTTCGTCTGGGCCCCGTGCCATGGCTCAACCCATGTCTGGCTTTAAGAACGCTCGCGAGCAAATGTGGCTTTGACACTTTGCTTGATCCTCGCGGGGGGTGGCCGGCTGCGGCCGGACTTGGGGTGCTCATCAAGCGACGCGCGCAGGTTTCAGGTCGGCGCCGATGAGTGCGCTTCCCGACCGACCGCGCGCGTCTGACTTGATCGCGGTACTTGGCGAAATCGAAGCGCGATTTCCGGTTCACGATTGGCAGATCGCCGATGTACGGATTTGGCCGCTCGTGCGCATGCGCTGGTTCTTCGCCGAATGGGCAAGGCACTACGTCGCCCCGTCGCGCGTGGCCGGGGGCGGCATCGCCATGAAATTGCTCGGCGCGCTTCGGAGTCAGTGGCCGAACGCACGCTGGCGGCAGGCCAGCCAGCGCCGCCGACGCTCAGGCACTGAAGTTCCGCTCGACGTGCTGTTCTTGGCAGATGGTGTTTCGCACATCTGCATTGGCAACACATGGATTGACCGGCTCGTTGATCCGCTGCTTTTGCAGACCGAGTCGCTGGGTCTGAACGGCGCGGTCTGGACGCGTGGGCAGCCGCAGGGCCACGCCATGCTGTTCCCTGCCACCCCCATTCAGCCCGGCGTTGACCGTGCAAAGTTGGCTGGTGCGTTGCGCGCAGCGCTTCGCCCCTTGCCCGCGAAATTGCCCGAGAACGCGAGCCTGGTCAATTGGCTGCAGAGTAGAGGATTTCAGACCGCCGAGCTGGTGCCTGCGCAAGTGCAACGGGTCGGTGCGTGCCTGCATGCCGTGGCGGCGTCGTTCAAGACTCGCCTCTTGATCAAGCGCCCGCGCGTCGCCTTCCTGTCCGACTTTTATGGTCTGGAGGGCATGGCGTTCATCCTCGCGTGCCGGCAGGCGTCAATTCCGACGGTGGACATCCAACATGGCGTTCAAGGCCCTCACCATCCGGCCTACGCCGCTTGGCCAACACCGTGGGATGGGAAGCTGTACGAACTGCTGCCCGACCGATTCTGGGTCTGGTCTGCCGACGAGGCTGACGTGATCCAACAGTGGTGCTCCGGCACATCGCACGCCACCGTGGTTGGCGGCGATCAATGGTTGCAGGTGTGGAGACAGGGCGTGCAGTGGCCCGGGGTTGCGGATGTGCGTGATCAAGCGGCGCGCCTCAGGCAAGCGGCGCAAGGCCGGCGAATCGTGCTGGTGACATTGCAGGTTGGGTTGAGCGATGCGCAGCAGCTTGACCCATTGGTTGAGTTGTTGAGCAAGCCGGATCCACGGTTGTACTTCTGGGTTCGTCTGCACCCGGCCATGCACAAAGATCGGCAGCTGATCCGCGCCCG
This sequence comes from Burkholderiales bacterium, assembly GCA_031381955.1. Taxonomy (GTDB): domain Bacteria; phylum Pseudomonadota; class Gammaproteobacteria; order Burkholderiales; family Burkholderiaceae_C; genus Rubrivivax. Next base: position 1,713 of record JANMYI010000599.1, on the reverse strand, counting down.
CCTGGGGGTGCCCACGGCCTACGAGTTGGACGGCTCAACTGATCTGCCACTATTCGCGCTGCTTGCGCACACGGATGTCCACATGACTCACAGCTCCAGCGCGGTGATCGAGGCGGCGCAATTTGGCGTTCGGTCAGTCATCACGAGCGCCTTTGGCGCCGAATACTTTCAGACCCAATTGAAGACGGGGCTTGCGATCAGCGAGTTCGGCTCGAAGCGGGAACTCGAGTCGGCGTTGGTGCACGCGGCCAACGCGCCAAGCGCTGCGGCAATCAAGCATCAAGAGCAGCCTGTGCCTGCGTTGACGACATTGCTTGCCCAGTACGGCATTCGCACACAGAGCGACAAGACATGAATCGACCGCAGCAACGCGCCGTGAAGCTTCGGCCGCATACTGGCTTGTCAAGTGCTTCAATCGACAAGCGGGCCGAGTGCCGCACGCATGGTTCGATGCTGAGCGCCCCCACTCCCACAGGTGAACAGTGATGCGGTCGTTGCTCGTTGCCGTTTACTTTCGGGTGGCCTGGTTGCTGAGGCAGCCTTGGTATCTGGTCAAGCGCTGCCGTGTTGCAAGGTCGAGTCGCATCGAGTCGCGGTGCAAGCTGGTTGACAGTGCCGTGGGCGCTTATACCTACCTTGGGTCGGGTGTCTTCATGAATGCAACCATCGTGGGCAACTACTGCTCCGTGGCACCAGGCGTGAAGATCGGTGGCATGGAGCATTCTTGGTGGTGGGGCAGCACATCGCCGCGAATCAGCCTGAAGAATGTGCATGGGCAAGTCACGCACATTGGCGACGATGTCTGGATAGGAGCGAACGCCGTGATTCGCCAAGGTGTCCACATTGGGCGGGGCGCGGTGGTTGGCGCCGGCGCAGTGGTTTTGACAGATGTTGATGTGAACACCATCGTGGCGGGGGTGCCTTCTCGCCCCATTCGCAAGCGGTTTGCGGACGAGTTGGCGAGCCAGGTCCACGCCACGCGCTTTTGGGAATTTCCACCCCAGCGTGCGCGCGCACTGCTCGACGCGTTGACGTTCCCGGACAAGCCTGCAACATGACGAGCCCAGGGCCAACGCCATGACGCCGCACGTCAGCATCATCGTGCCATGCCGCAATGAACACGCTCATGTTGGCGCGGCAGTGGCGTCGATGCTGTCCCAACAGGGTCTCGATTGCGAGTTCGAAGTCATCGTCGCCGACGGCTCGAGCAACGATGGAACGCGGCAGCTGCTTGACCAGCTCGCCACTTCACAGCCACGACTGCGCGTGATCGACAACCCGCGCAGGATCGTCTCGTCCGGGTTGAACCTTGCGATTGCTGCCGCGCGGGCTGAGGTCATCCTCCGCATGGACATGCACACCACGTATGCCGGCGACTATGTTGCTTGCTGCTTGCATGCACTGGTCAGCAGCGGCGCGCAAAACGTCGGCGGGCCGGCATTGACTCAAGCCATTGGTTACTTTCAAAGCGCCAATGCGCTGGCGTTTCGTTCGCCGTTCGCGGTCGGCGGCGCACGGTTCCATGACCCTGCCTACGAAGGCTGGGTTGACACGGTCACCTACGGTTGCTGGCGCAAGCAAACGCTGGTGGACTTGGGTCTGTTTGACGAAGAACTGGTTCGAAACCAGGACGATGAACTGAACCTGCGCCTGGTGCGCAGCGGTGGGCGAATCTGGCAAACGCCGGCCATTCGCTCCTGGTACCTGCCACGC
>JANMYI010000132.1:0-8276 GCA_031381955.1 Burkholderiales bacterium | reverse complement strand
TCAACCACCGCCGCCACGCCCTCTTGCGCATCGGCACTGGCCGACACCAGCGCCAGGGTCTGGGCTTCATCCTCCAACTGCGAGGCGGCTTGGTCAGCGCCCGCACGCATGAACAGGCGTTTGATCTGGCCATAGGCCACGGTGGGCCCATGGGCCAGCCTGGTGGCCAGGGCCAGGGCCTCGGCCTGCAATTCAGCATCAGCCACCACGCGGTCGGCCAGACCGGCTTGCAGTGCTTCGGCGCTGCCCAGCACTTCGGCCAGCAGCACAAAACGGCGGGCGCGCGCTGCGCCCATGCGCATGCTGAGCACCACGCTGGAGCCCGAATCGCAACTGAAGCCGAGTTGCGCAAAGGCCGAGCCGAACTTGGCCGAGGCACCGGCCAGCACCACATCACAACCGGCCAGCAAGGCCACGCCGCCGCCCATGGCAAACCCCTGCACCGCGGTGACCACGGGCACGGGCAGTTGCCACAGGCGCTGCAAGCCCATGTGCAGGTTGCCGGTCCATTCGCGCACCAGCGCGGGCAACTTGTCGCGCACCGGGTAGAAGGCCTTCAGGTCGCCGCCGTAGCTGAAGTGGGCGCCGTCAGCGCGCAGCAGCACGCCGCGCAGGCTGCCGGCGTCCACGCCTTGCCGGAGTTGTTCGACCACCTCTTTGAACTCGCGCGTGAAGGCGCCGTCAAGCGGGTTGCCGCGTTCGCTCTGGGCCAGGTTGACCACGGCCAGCGGGCCTTGCTGTTCGACACGGATGGCGGTGGTGGGCATGGCGGCAGCGCTCCTGCAAGGGTGTTCGCACCGACTGTACGCTACCGTACTACCATGCTCAATCACTGTCGAAAGCACCGCCGCCCACACCGGCCGCGGCACACCGGGAACCCACCATGCTGAGCCCCCAAGACGACCTCATCGGCCACCAGTTGCCCACTACCTTCGACCAGCTCGACAACAGCGACCCGGCCTGGATGGAGCGGCTTTGGTACACCGGCCACCCCGCGCCTGGCGGCGAGCTGATGTTCGACATCGGCCTGGGCTACCACCCCAACCGCAACGTGATGGACGCCTTTGCCGGCGTGGCCGTGCCCGGGCGGCAGTGGAATTTTCGCGCCTCGCGCCGGCTGCGGCCCGATGCGCTGACCACCACGGTGGGGCCGCTGTCGATTCGCGTGATTGAAGGGCTGCGGCGGCATGCGCTCACCTTGGCCGACAACGATTCCGGCATGCGCTTCGAGTTGGAGTTTCACGGCACGCTGAATGCGCATGAAGAAAAGGCCCACCTGCGCCGGCGCGATGGCCGCATCACGGAAAACATGGCGCGGGGCCAGCAACTGGGCCGCTACACGGGCTGGCTGGAATTTGATGGCAAGCGTGTGAACGTGGACACCTGGCTCGGCCAGCGCGACCATTCCTGGGGCGTGCGCGCTGAAATGCGCACGGATGAGACCGCACCGCCGCTGACCTTCTATCCGCCCTTCTTCTACTGCTGGGCCACGGCGCAGTTCAAGGGCCACGGCCTGCACATCTTCTTCAAGGAACGCGCGCCGGGCGACAAGATTTATCTCTCGGGTGAAGAGGTGTTTGCGCAGGGCAGCAAGCCTTCAGGCCGCAACCAGCTCATCGATGTGCAACACGCCGTGCAGTGGCATGACGACGCCCAGGGCCAATCCATGGCCGGCGCTCAATTCGACTTGGCCTTTGCCAGCGGCAGCCGCCGTTCGATCAGCATTCGCACGCTGCCCACCAAGTACTACCTGAAGGGCGGCTTGTACGGTGGCCTGAACGGCTGGTTCCACGGCGACGACAAGGGCAAACTTTTCACTGCACACGACACTTGGGACTTGACCCAACCCGACACGCGCCGCCTGGTGCGCACGCTGGCCGACCAGTTGATTGAGGTGACCGATGGCGACGAAGTGGGCCACGGCATCATCGAATACGGCGTGGGCAACGGTTATGCGTTGTACGAAAGCGTGCAGGGGCATCCGGCGATTTGATGCCGCGCCGCTGTCGGCGGGCCCACGGTCAATAGGCTCAATAAGCCCAGGGCCGGCGCACCCGGTCTTGCTCGCGATAGGCCGCAATCACATCGCTGCGGGCCAGCGTCAGCGCAATCTCGTCCATCCCCTGCAACAACATCTGCCGCAACGCTTCTGGCGCGGTGAAGGTCACACTGTGGCCCGATGGCGAAACCACGGTCAACGCCAACAGATCCACGCTCACTTCGCCCAGGCCGCCGCTGGCCACTACTTCATCGGCAATGCGCCGCACGACTTCAATCGGCAACTGCACCGGCACGATGCCGTTGCGCCAGCAGTTGTTGTAGAAGATGTCGCCAAAGGATGGCGCGATGAGCGCACGAAAACCGAATTCGCGCAGTGCCTTGGGTGCACGCTCGCGCGACGAGCCGCAGCCGAAATTGCGATCGGCCAGCAGCACTTGCGCGCGGTTGTACGGCGCTTGGTTGAGGATGAAGGCCGGGTTGGGCTGGCCGTCACTCAAAAAGCGTTGGCCGTGGAACAGGTTCGCGCCATAGCCTTTGGCATCGGTGCCACCGAGGAACGTGGTGGGAATGATCTGGTCGGTGTCGATGTTGATGTGCAGCATCGGCGCCGCAATGCCGCTGACTTGATGCAAGGCTTCCATCAGGGCAACCCGACACGGGCATCGGCAATCACCCCGGCAATGGCCGATGCCGCCACCGTGGCCGGGCTGGCCAGATGGGTGCGGGTGCGCGGGCCCTGGCGGCCAACGAAGTTGCGATTGGTGGTGCTGATGACGCGCAAATCTGCGAATCGGTCGTCGCCCAGGTGGCCGCAAAAGCCGCAGGCCGACTCATGCCATTCAAAGCCGGCCTCGATGAACACCCTGTGCAGTCCTTCGGCTTCAGCGGCGTGCTTCACCGGCGTGGAGCCCGGCACGCACACCGCCTGCACGCCGGGCGCCACCTTGCGCCCGCGCAGCACGGCGGCGGCGGCGCGCAGGTCTGACAGCCTGGCGTTGGTGCACGAGCCGATGTAGGCCACGTCAATCGGCACGCCGGCCAGCGCCTGGCCGGGCGTGAGCTGCATGTAGGCCAGCGCTTGTTCGGCCAGTTGGCGGGTTTCACTGTCGGCGGCGTCTTGCGGCCGCGGCACCACGCCGCGAATGCCCACCACCTGCTGCGGGCTAACGCCCCAGGTGACTTGCGGTTCGAGTGCACTGCAATCCAGCGTGACTTCGCGCTCGAAGCGCGCAGCGTCATCGCTGGGCAGGGTGCGCCAGTAGGCCACGGCTTCGTCCCAAGCTTGGCCCTGGGGAGAAAACGGCCGGCGGGCCAGGTACTCGAACGTGGTGTCGTCAGGCGGCACGGCGCCGGCCTTGCACGAAAACTCCACACTCATGTTGCACAGCGTGAGCCGCGCTTCCACGCTGAGGGCGCGCACCGCACTGCCGGTGTATTCAGCGGCAAAGCCGATGCCGCCTTGCGCGCCGATTTGGCCGATCAAGGCCAGGATCATGTCCTTGGCCGTCACGCCGGCAGGCAAGCGGCCGTCGAAGTTCACGCGCAAGGCCCTGGGTTTGCTTTGTGCCAGCGTTTGCGTGGCCAGCACATGCGCGGCCTCGCTGGCACCGATGCCCCAGGCCAGCGCGCCCAGGCCGCCCACGGTGCTGGTGTGGCTGTCGCAGCAGACCAGCGTGGCGCCGGGGAAGACGATGCCTTGCTCGGGCACGATGACATGCGCAATGCCCTGGCGCGGGTCGTCATAGTCGATGAAGTGAAAGCCCCAGTCGCGCGACGCTTTGCGCGTGGTGTCGATCATGATCGCGCCGCTTTTCGACGGCGATTCATTCGGCCCGCGGCCGGGCCGCGTGGTGATGAGGTGTTCAATCACCGTGTACACCTGCTCACGGCAAGCCGGTGTGCGGCCGGCTTCGGCCAAGGCCCGCACCACCTGGCTGCCGGAGAGTTCATGCAGCACCAGGCGGTCAATCTGCAACAGATCCATGTCGCCTTGCAGGCGCGTGATGGCGTGGTCGGCCCAGACCTTGTCGAGGAACGTCTGCGGCTGGGTCATGGCGTGGCTCTCAAGGAAATGTGGCTTTGCCACTTTGCTTGATCCCCGCGGGGGGCGGCCGGCTTCGGCCGGCCTTGGGGCGCTCATACATACCGTTGCTCCAGCGCTCTGTACTTGGCAGCGTCGAGCACTTCCTGGCGCTGCGCAAACATCATCAACTTGTCTTCCACGCCCGCAATCGAGCCCTGCGCATGCAAGTGGCCCAGCACCTGCTGCATGGCCAGCAAAGAGGCCTGCAACGCCGCATTGGCGTAGCAGATGGCGGCGTAGCCGGCCTGTGCCAGGCGCGCCTGCGGCAGCAGCGGCGTCTTGCCGCCGATCACCATGTTGCAGATGTGAATGCCGGGCACTTCGCGCGGGATGGCGAGCAGTTCCTCTTCGTTCAAGGGCGCTTCAACGAACAGGAAATCAGCGCCCGCTTCTTGATAAGCGCGGGCGCGGTCGAGGGCTGACTCAAAGCCTTCCACCGCACGCGCATCGGTGCGCGCCAGGATCATCATCCTTGCATCCAACCGGGCATCCAGCGCAGCCTTCAACTTGCTCACCATCTCGGCCTTGGAGATCACGTCTTTGCCGTCGAAGTGGCCGCAGCGTTTGGGGTAGGTCTGGTCTTCCAGCATGATGGCGTTGGCGCCGGCACGTTCCAGCAACTGCACCGTGCGCCGGGCATTCAGCGCATTGCCAAAGCCGGTGTCGGCATCGGCCAGGATGGGGATGCTGACCGCGTCACGCACCGCCGCCACATGCGCGGCCAGCTCGGTGACGCTGACCAGACCGATGTCGGGCACGCCCAGAAACGTGTTGGCCACGGCCGCGCCGCTCACCATCAGCATCATGTGGCCGGTGGCTTCGATCATGCGCGCCGCCAGCGCGTTGCCCGCGCCGGGCATGATGTGGCCGGCGCCGGCCACCAAAAGCGCACGCATCTGTAGGTTAAGGTTTTCCATCGTCATTCAATCTTGATGTTGGCGGCCAGCACCAGCTTGCGCCAGCGCTCGATGTCAGCGCGCACCGTGGCCAGCATTTGCTCGGGGCTGCCACCGATGCCCGCTGTGCCTTCGGCGTCAAACTTCTCCTGCACCTGCTTGAGTTTCAGCACTTCATTGAGTTCGCGGTTCAGGTAGGCCACCACCTCGGGTGGCATGCCCTTGGGACCGGCCACGGCCTTCCAGTCGAACACCTGGTATTCGGGCCAGCCCTGCTCGGCGAAGGTGGGCACATCGGGCAGCGTGGGCATGCGCTTCAGGCCTGAAATGCCGATGGCCCGCACGCGCCCGCTCTTGATGAACGGCGCGCCGAACGTGGCACTGGTGAGCATCATGGAAATGTTCTTGCCGATCACATCGGTGAAGGCCTGCGACGAGCCCTTGTACGGCACGTGCAACATCTGCACGCCCATCACGTAGGCCAGCTCCTCCATGCCCAGGTGGGCGATCGAGCCCACGCCGGCCGAGCCGTAGGTGAGCGTGCCCGGCGCACGCTTGGCGGCGGCGGCCAGCTCGCGCGCGTCGCGCCAGGGTGCATCGGCATGCACCACCACCACGGCCGGGTCGCGCGAGACCATCATGATGGGCTGCATGTCTTCAATCGCGTCGAACGTTAACTTGCTCACCGCGGCTTGAATCGGGTACGTGCTCGACATGTTCAGCAGCGTGTAGCCGTCGGCCGGCGCCTTGAGCACGTAGGCCGCGCCCAGGTTGCCGCCGGCGCCGGTGCGGTTTTCCACCACCACCGGGTTGTTGATGCGTTCTGAAAGCGCCTTGGCCAGCAGGCGCGCCACCACGTCACCGCCGCCGCCTGGCTGTGTTGAAGGATGTGTCGTCGCTGCATGCGGTGGCTCCGGTCGGAGGCTGCGCCGCGCCTAGTACTCCGCCCCACAGATTTCGAAACATGAAAACGCGCCTTCGACCCGATGTCGTCGTTGCAAATGCTCGCCATGCCGCCGGGCATGGCTGTGCTTTGCGCCTAGACCTCGGACCGAATCCATCGTTTTCATTGTGTTTCGAAACCTGTGGGGCGGAGCACTAGAAAGCCAGGGCGGCGCGATGTTGCTCGCTGTCGATGTCTTGCGTTGACCCGCTGTCAATGATCTCGCCCTTGGCCATCACCACAAAGCGCTGCGTGGTGCGGCGCACCAGGTTCAGGTGCTGTTCGACCACGAGGATACCGGTGCCGGTGGCGCGGATCTTGTTGAAGGTGCTGACCAGCTCATCCACCAGGATGGGCGAGAGGCCTTCCGAAGGCTCGTCGAGCAGCAGCACACGCGGGTTGCCCAGCAGGGCGCGGCCCACGGCCAGCATTTGCTGCTGGCCGCCGGACAGTTCATTGCCCATCTTGGCGCGGCGCTCGTTCAATATCGGGACCAGTTCGCAATCGCGCGCCAGCGTCCACTGCCCTTTGCGCCCGGCCGCGGCGCCGAGCAGCAGGTTGTCTTGCACCGTGAGGTGCGGCAGGATCAAACGGCCCTGCGGCGAGATGCTCACGCCATGCTTGGGTGCAGCATAGGCGGGCAGTTTTTCAATCGCCACGCCGCCGACTTGAAGGCTGCCGCCCTTGATGGTGGTGCCGCCGAAGAATGAATTCAGCAAGGTGGATTTGCCGGCGCCGTTCTTGCCCACCACGGCGACCGACTCGCCCTCATCCACGCTCAGGTTGATGCCACGCAGCACGACGGATTTGCCGTAGCCGGCGCTGAAATCCTTGATCTCCAAGAAGCTCATGCCGCCGTGCCGAGGTACGCCGAGATCACGCGCGGATCAGAACGCACTTCCTGCGGCGTGCCAGTGAGGATGAGCTGGCCCAGATCAAGCGCCGTCACCGCATCGCAAAAACGAAACACCGCGTCCACATCATGTTCCACCACCAGCGCCGTGACGCCGCGCTGGCGCACCAGCTTGCCCAGGTGTTCGAACAGCGCCACCGTTTCAGTGGTCGATAACCCCGCTGCGGGCTCGTCGAGCAGCATCAGCTTGGGCTGGCCGATCATGGCCAGCGCGATGTCGACGCGGCGCTGGTCGCCGTAGGCAATGCTGTCGGCGGGTTCATCGAGCGCGGCGCGCAGCTCGAAGGCGTCGATCACTTCATCGAGATTGGGCTCGCCCAGTTCACTGGCCACCAGCTCAAGCTGCTCGCGCACGGTGAGGCCCGGGAAGATGCTGGTGCGCTGGAACGAGCGGCTCATGCCGTGGCGGCGCCGCCATTCCACGCTGCGCGCGGTGATGTCTTGCCCTTCAACAAGCACGCGCCCGCGCGTGGGCTTGCGCCGGCCGGTGATGGCATCCATGAGCGTTGACTTACCCGCACCGTTAGGGCCGATGATACCGTGCAGCACGCCGCGCTGCACCACTTCGAGGTTCACGCCTTCAAGCGCGCGCACATTGCCATAGGCCACGCTCAGGTCTTCAACGCGCAGCACCGGCCTGCCCCCTTAGTTTGCGCAACATTTGCAGCACGAAGCCCGAGGCGCCCTGCGGGAAGGCCGAGATCACCGCCACCACCGCAATGCCGGTGAGCAATTCGAGGTGGCCGGTGGCACCGAAGGCATCTTGGCCCCAGGTGTAGAGCAACGCGCCGAGCAGCGGCCCCGCTACCTGGCCCGCGCCGCCCACCAGCATGGCCACGAGCGAATGGCCGCCGGTGGCGAAGTCGAGCAACTCGGGCGAGGCATAGGCGCTGTTCAGCCCCATCAAGACCCCCGCCACCGAGACCATGAAACTGGCCAGGGTGAAAGCCAGCAGCCGCGGCAAATAGGTGTTGAAACCCGAAAAGCGCATGCGTTCTTCATTGGCCCGTGTGGCGCGCAGCACCTGGCCGAAGCGCGAGCGCGCGGCCAGCCAGGCCAACAGCAGCACGCCGCACAGCGCCACCCAGGCCAGCGGCCAGAAGCTGGTGGCCCGGGACAATTCAGCCGCGCTCAGGCCCATGAACGAACCGTTGAACTGCATGGTCAACCCGTCGTCACCGCCGGTGAGCGGGCGCATCACCTGCAGCATGGTGGTGGAGCGCAGCATCTGTGCCAGCGCCAGCGTGAGCATGGCAAAGGGCAAGGGCCGCGCGCGCACCACCAGCGCACCCACGGCCAGTGCAAACAGCGTGCAGCCCAGCAGCGCCAGGGCCACCGCGGCGTGCAGGTTCAAGCCCAGTTGGTTGCTGGCCATGCCCAAGAGGTAAGCCGGCAAGCAGATGAAGGCCGCTACGCCGAACATCACCAGGCCGCATTGAT
>JANMYI010000570.1:0-1831 GCA_031381955.1 Burkholderiales bacterium | reverse complement strand
GCAAGTCCAGCCGCGCGGCATCGCTCATCTCCACGCGCAGGCACAGGCCGTGGGTGCGCATGTGCTCGATCAAGGCCTCGGGCACGCGCAGCGCGCCGACTTTGCGGCTCTCGCTTTCCACGAACACTGGGCGCTGCGCATCAAAACCACGCAGCGCCTCCCACACCAGCGTGTCAAAGCGCTTCTGGCTGGGCTGCGGCTGGCCCGGCACGCCGCCCAGCACCGAGCCGCGGTGGCAGGCCAGGGCTTCCAGGTCCAGCACCTGCGCGCCCTCGCCACCCAGCGCCTGCAACAAGCGCGTCTTGCCGCTGCCGGTGCGCCCGCACAGCACGCGGTAGCTGAACTGCCGCGGCAGCGTGAGCAAGTCATTTCTGACGTTAGCGCGCCAGGCCTTGTAGCCGCCGCTGAGCTGGCAGGTGCGAAAGCCGATCTGCGACAAGAACCAGGCCAGGCTGCCTGAACGCTGGCCGCCACGCCAGCAGTACACCAGGGGCCGCCAGTCACGCGGCTTGTCTTGCACGAAGGCTTCAATGTGGGCCGCGATGTTGCGCCCGGCCATGGCCGCGCCCAGCTTGCGCGCTTCCAGGGCGCCGACCTGCTTGTAGGTGGTGCCGACGACGCGGCGCTGCTCGTCATCCAGCGTGGGCCAGTTGACGGCATCGCTCAAATGATCTTCGGCAAACTCGGCCGGTGAGCGGGCGTCGATCACCGCATCGAAGCGCGTCGCCAAGGCCTGCTCAGCGCTGATCTGGGCCAGGCTCATGTGAGCCCCTCGTCGAATGAGTACATTCGCCTATCCCCCGTGGGGAACGAGGCCCGCGGCTCCATGCTCGCCTGCGCGAGCATGGACGGGCGGAGTGCCAGCCGCGTCTCGCGACTGGCGGGGGCCGGCTTCGAAGCGGCTCGGCGCTCGGCCCGAATGGCGGCGCCTTGCACCGGATGTTTCATGTTGCCGCCGGTGCAATCGCGTCAAGCAGCTCGCTTTCAATCTGCAATTGCAAACGCGATTGCTGCAAGGCGGGCCCGTCGACCAAGAACGTGTCTTCCACGCGCTCGCCCAAGGTGGTGATCTTGGCCAGTTGCAAGTTGATGTGGTGGCGCGCCAGCACGCGCGACATGGCGTACAGCAGGCCCACCCGGTCGCTGGTGCTGATGCTCAACAGCCAGCGCTGTGCGCGCTCGTCGGGCGTGAGCGACACGCGCGGCATGACCGGGAACGAGCGCACGCGGCGCGACAGCCGCCCGCGCGGCGGCTCGGGCAAGGGCCCTTCGGACACGAGCGCCGTGACGGCCTGCGCTTCCACCATGGCGATCAGGTCGCGGTGGCCGCCGGCGTCGTTCGATTCGAGCCGGGTGTTGAGGACTTGAAACGTGTCGAGCGCAAAGCCGGCGCGCGTGGTGTGGATCTTGGCGTCTTGAATGCTGAACGCCGCGCCATCGAAGTAGCCGCAGATGCGGGCGAACAGGTCGGGCCGGTCGGGGCTGAACACCATCACCTGCAGGCCTTCGCCCACCGGCGACAAACGCGCCTGCACCACCGGCACCGCGGTCTTCAGGTGGCGCCACAGCATGCGCGCATGCCAGGCAATGTCGGCGGCGTCGTGGCGTGCGAAGTAGCTCACGTCAAGCGTTAGCCACAGCGGCACTTCGGTGCCGGGCAGGGCGCTGTGCAGCGCCAGGATCTGCCGCGCTTCCTGCTTGCGGGTTTCGATTTCGGCGTCCAGGTTCGGCTGCGCGCCGCCCAGCGCGCGCAAGGTCAGCCGGTACAGGTCTTCCAGCAGCTTGCTCTTCCAGGCGTTCCACACCTTGGGGCTGGTGCCGCGGATGTCGG
>JANMYI010000765.1:0-8168 GCA_031381955.1 Burkholderiales bacterium | reverse complement strand
AGTTTGGGTGAGGTGCTGTCTGCGCTGCCCCTGCCCACGCTCAGGCAACAGAAAGTTGAAGCAGAACTTGATGAGCTGGCCCTGGGCCAGCGGCTACTTGGCCCGGCGGGCTCATCTGCAGGCGGCGAGCAACCCAAATTCCTGGCCCGCTTGCACACGGGCGAACAGGTGCTGGTGAAGTACAGCCCGCCGCGTGGCACGCCGTTTGGCGAACGCTGGCACGACCTGCTGCATGCCGAGCACTTGGCCAACAGCGTGCTGGCGCGCCATGGCGTGGCGGTGGCGCGCGCGCAAGTATTGGCGGGGCGCACACGCAGCTATTTGATTTCGCAGCGCTTCGACCGTGTTGGCGCCGCAGGCCGGCGCCACGTGGTGGCCCTGGGTGCCGCGCATGAAGCCTTTGTGCCCGATTCCTATGCGGCGCTGCGCAAGCTGGCGGCGCGAATGAGCGGAGTGATGCGTGCGCAGGTTTGAGGGCGCTGGTTTGACGGCACTGCGCCAACAGCCGTTCAAGCATCAAGCAACAAGCGCGCGCGCAACTTGCCGCGCAACGCATCGTCAAGGCCCGCCACCTGGTGCAAATAGGCTTGCACGCTGCCATGGCGCCGCTTCACTTCGCTCAAAGCCGCATCAAGGTAGGCCTCGTCCACCCGGGCCAGCATGGCGCGCGCGGCCAATGAACGCGCGCTGGCCGCCACGCCGCTAGGCAAGGCCAAGGGCCCGTGCGCAGACTGACGCTGCGCATAAACGTGGCTGGCCAGGTAGTCCGCGCGAATGGCCTCGCGCGGCGCGCCCAAGGCCGACAGCAACATGGCGCAGACGAAGCCGGTGCGGTCTTTGCCGGCCACGCAATGCACCAACACGGGCGCCTGGCCCTCATCGGCCAGCAATTCGAACAACCGCGCCAGCACACTGCCAAAGGCCTGAGGCATGCGGCGGTAGGCGTCAAACATGTACTCGCGCGCAGCCGCTTCATCGAAGGCCGGGTCTTGCAGCCGTTCATGCCAGGCGGCGGGGCGGGCACCGGTCACATCGCCCGCATGTGAGGAGGTGATGGTCTGCACCGCATCGGCCAACGGCCAGGTGCCGCTGGCCTGCGCACGTTCATCGGGGCCGCGCAGGTCGCACACCCAGCGCACGGGGTAGCGCGCCAGGTGTTGCAGGTCAGCGGGGGTCAGGTCGGTGAGCAGGCTGCTGCGCAGCACCTGGCCGGCGCGAACCACGCGCCCGCCGTGGCCGGCAATGCCGGCCAGGTCGCGGAAGTTGGGGGCGGCGTCAAGCATGGTGGCGCTATGGTGGCCGTGCGCTGTCAGGCGCGCTGCGGCAATTGCGCCAGCAGCTTGCGCCCCACCACCACCGAGGCCAGCACCGCGCCGCCGGCGGCGATGCCCACCGCGGCGTCGGCCAAGGCGGTCACCAGCGATTGCAGCGCGGCGCCGAGTGGCGCCGTGGCGGCCGAAACGGCATGCTCGATCGGCGGCAGCCCATGCACCAGGATGCTGCCACCCACCAGGAACATGGCCGCCGTGCCGGCCACCGACAGGCCTTTCATCATCCACGGCGCGGCCACCAAGATGCCGCGGCCCAACCTGGCCTGAGCGCCGCCGCGCTGGGCCAGGTGCAGGCCCAGGTCGTCGAGCTTGACGATGGCGGCCACCAGGCCGTAGACCGCCACCGTCATCGCCAGCGCCACGGCGCACAGCACCGCCACGCGGGTGAGGAACGGCACCGCGGCCACGGTGCCCAGGGTGATGACGATGATCTCGGCCGAGAGCACGAAATCGGTGCGCACCGCGCCCTTGATCTTGGTGCGCTCGAAGGCCACCAGGTCGAGCTGCGGGTCGGCCACGGCGCGCTTCAACTCGGCCTGCGCCGCGGCGTCATCTTCCCGGCTGTGCAGCAGGCGGTGGGCGACTTTCTCGAAGCCTTCGTAGCACAGGTAGGCGCCGCCGATCATCAACAGCGGCGTCACCGCCCAGGGCGCGAAGGCGCTGATCAACAGCGCCGCCGGCACCAAAATGGCCTTGTTCAACAGCGAGCCCTTGGCCACGGCCCAGACCACGGGAATTTCGCGCTCGGCCTGCACGCCGGAAACCTGCTGCGCGTTCAGCGCCAGGTCGTCGCCCAGCACACCGGCGGTCTTCTTGGCGGCGATCTTGCCGAGCACGGCCACGTCATCGAGGATGGTGGCGATGTCGTCGATCAGGGCAAGCAAACTTGAAGTGGCCATGGGGTGTGCGTCGTTGTCAGGTCAAGCCATGAAGGAGCGCAGGCTGTCCAGCATCAGCGCCACCACGGCCGGCCCCTGCGCGCGCACGGCCACCTCGGCGTTGAACGGCTGGGCCGCAGTGGCCTTGAAATCGCACACCGTCATGCCGCGGCTGAAGCGGCCTTGGGTTTCGATGTCCACCCGCGCCGGGCTGAACTCGAACAAACCAGGCGCCGCCAGCCAGGCCGCCACCACCGGGTCGTACAGCGGCATCGGCACGCCGCCGTCGGCGCTGCGGATGCGCTGGTAGGCGCTCAAGTACCCGGCCAGCACTTGCGCCCGCGCGCCGGGCCATTGCTGCACCTGCTGCACATGTGAATCGTTAACCAGCACCTGGCGGCACAGGTTCAGGCCGAACATGCGCACCGGCAGCCCGGCGTTGAAGACGACTTCGGCGGCCTCGGGGTCAGCGTAAATGTTGAACTCGGCCGCCGGCGTGTGGTTGCCGCGCTCGGTGCTGCCGCCCATGAGCAACAGCTCGGCGATGCGCGCCGGCGCGGCGCCGTCGCGCTGCAAGGCGGTGGCCAGGTTGGTCAGCGGGCCGATGGCCAGCACGGTCACAGGCTGCGGGCTGGCGTGCAGCGCGGCCAGCATGGCGGCCACGCCGTCGTCACGATCAGGCCCGGCCTGGGCCGCAGGCAACGGCGGCCCGAGCGTGTGCATACCCTGCGCGCCCAGCACGGCTTGCGCCGTGACGGGGGGTGTGATCATGGGCGCGGCCAGGGGCAACGCGCAGCCGGCGTGAATGGGCACGTTCAGGCCAAAGTATTCGCGCACGCTCAGCGCATTGGCCAGGGTGTTGGCCAGCGGCGCGTTGCCGGCCACCACGCTCATGCCCAGCCAGTGCAGGCCGGGGTTGGCGGCGAGCATGAGCATGGTCAGGGCGTCGTCGAAGCCGGGGTCGGCGTCGAGCCAGACCGGTCGCCGGGCAGTCGCTGGTGTTGGGTTATTCACGCAGCGACACGGTCTTGAGCAGGGGCAGGAACTGGGCTCGGTCGCGTTCGATGAAGGCCACGAACACCGCGCTCGGCCCGCCGCGCACGATGATGCCGCTTTCCGCCAGCCTGCCGGCCACGGCTTCGGACTTCAAGACATCATTGACCGCCGCATTGAGCTGCGCCACGATCGCCACCGGCGTGCCCGCCGGCGCATACAACCCGGCCCAGCTGACCATGTTGAACCCGGCCAACCCGGGCGTCTCGGCCACGCTGGGCACCTGCGGCAGCATGGGCAGGCGGGCATCGCCCGTGACCGCCAGCGCCTTCACGGCGCGCGACTGGATATGCGGCGCGGCCGACGCACTGATGAGCATGGCCAGCTCGAGCTGCCCACCAGCCACGTCGTTCGCAACCTGCGCCGCGCCACGGTATGGGATGTGCACGATGTGCACGCGCGCGCGCTGCTTGATCATTTCAGTGGCCAGGTGGGGAATGGTGCCGATGCCTGATGTGCCATAACTCAGCCGCGCCGGCTGCTTGCGCGCCAGCGCCAGCAGCTCGCCCAGGTTGGCCGCCGGCAGCGCAGGGTGCGCCACCAGCACCATGGGCGCGGTGTTCACCAGGGCCACCGGCACCAGGTCTTTCAGCACATTGAAGCGGTAGGGGTTGGCGCTGGTTTCCTGCTCGGGCGCGAAGGGCGAATCACCGGCCATGAGCAAGGTGTAGCCGTCGGGTGCCGCCTGCATGGCCTTTTGAAACCCCACCGTTCCGCCGCCGCCGGTGGCGTTTTCAACCACCACCGTCTGCCCCAGCCGTGCGCTCAGCCGCTGGGCCACCAGCCGGGTGGTGGTGTCCAGGCTGCCACCGGCGCTGAACGGCACCAGGATGGTGATGTTGCGCGCCTGCGGCCAGGCCGGCTGGGCCTGGGCGCCCACCAGCCACGCCAGCAAGACGGCCGGCAGCAGGCGCCGAGCCAGGCGCTGCACGCGGCGCATGAAGGATGCTCGATGATCAACGTTTGATGTCACTTTTTGTGTCACCTATGGCTTCACTTTCGTCTGGCGCTAGCCTGGCCAGCAAGGCGTCGAATTCGCGGCTCCATTCTGCGGCCCAGCGCTGGCGCCGGCTGTCGTCAATCCAGGCCCCGGCCAGGCCATTCATCATCAAGGGCCGCAACTCGGCCGCGCTCAGGCCGAAGCTGCGCACCATCATCCCCCAAGCCTGCGTGGGCGTGACGTGGTGCAGCGTGGGGTCGTCGGTGTTGGGGTGGATGCGCAGGCCCAGCGCGTGCATGCGCCGAATGGGGTGGTCGAGCGCCCAACGATCAGGTGCCAGCGTGCGCAGGTAGTGCGAATTCGTGGGCACCACGGTGAAGACGATGCCGCTTTGCACGCAGCGCGCGGTGAGTTCGGGGTTGTCGACAACGGTGTAGCCATGGTCGATGCGGTCGACCTGGAGCCGGTCGATCGCGGTTTGCACGTTCGTCCACGGCAGGCCGAATTCGCCGGCGTGGGCGGTGGCGCGCAGGCCGGCGCGGCGCGCGTCGGCATAGGCTTCAATGAACAACTCCGGCGGGAATTCGTTCTCGCGGTAGTCGATGCCGATGCCCACCACTTCGTCCACCCGATTGGCCCGCACCCATTCCACCATCTCGCGCGCGGCGGCCGGCCCGGCTTCACGGTCGATGGCCGGCACCAGGCGGGCCATGATGCCGTGCGCGGCCTGGGCATCGCGTATGCCGCGCACGATGGCGTCTTGCGCGGCGCGGTAGCTGATGCCGGTGGCGCGCAGCGTGCCGGTGGGGTTCCAGAAGAACTCGCTGTAGCGCACGCCATGGGCGGCGGCATCTTCCAGGTATTCAAGCGTGATGCGGTGCAGGTCGGCGGGCGTTTTCAGCAGCCAGGCCTCGAGCGCGCGCAGCACGCGCAACACCCCCACCGGTTTCTCACCGCGGGTATAAAACGCCTCGATCTCAGCTTCAGACACCGGCGCGCGCTCGCGCCGGGCCAGCGCGCTGAAGGTGGCGCGGCGCACCGTGCCCAGCAGGTGGCAGTGCAGCTCGGCCTTGGGCAGGCGGCACAGAAAGTCGTCAAGGCTGATGGCGCGCAGTGCAGTCATGGTTCCAAGGGTTCGCCGCGGCAGCGGGCAGTTGAACAGCTCGGTATCGTGGCACTTATCGTGCCCACTGCCATCAAGCCCACCATGCTGCCACGCCGCCATCTCGTGATCGGTTTGCTCTCCGCCCTGGCCGCCTGTGGCGGCGGCGGTGGTTCGGCCAACCCGG
This sequence comes from Burkholderiales bacterium, assembly GCA_031381955.1. Taxonomy (GTDB): domain Bacteria; phylum Pseudomonadota; class Gammaproteobacteria; order Burkholderiales; family Burkholderiaceae_C; genus Rubrivivax. The sequence continues at coordinate 2,677 of JANMYI010000765.1, read as the reverse complement.
TGTTACCCGCCACCGAGCTGCCCAGGGTCGACACCAGCAGCGTCGCCGTGGCCGACCCCGGCAGCACGCTGCCCGCCAACTGGCGCACGGGCGTGTTCATGGAGATTTACGTTCGCGGCTACAAGGACAGCGACGGCGACGGCATGGGCGACCTGAAGGGCCTGACGCAAAGCCTGGACTACTTGCACAGCCTGGGCATCAGCGGCATCTGGTTGATGCCGGTGACCAAGAGCCAGGACCGCGACCACGGCTACGCGGTGAGCGACTACCGCAGCATCGAGGCCGACTACGGCAGCCTGGCCGACCTGGACGCGCTGCTGCGCCAGGCGCATGCGCGCGGCATCGGCGTGATCATCGATTACGTCATGAACCACAGCGCACGAACGCACCCGGCCTTCGTCAATTCGGCCAGCAGCGAAACCAACGCCTACCGCGACTGGTATGTCTGGCAGACCAGCCGCCCCACGGGCTGGGCCATCTATGGCGGCGACCCCTGGCGCAGCAGCAGCACCGGCCACTACTACGCGCCGTTCTCGACCCAGATGCCCGACTTCAACCTGCGCCAGGCCGACGTGCTGGCCTGGCACCAGCACAACCTGCGCTTCTGGCTGAATCGCGGCGTGGATGGTTTTCGTTTCGATGCCGTGGGCAACCTGGTCGAGAACGGCCCCGCCGCCTGGGAGGGCCAGCCCGAGAACCACGCACTCATGGCGGCCACGCGGGCCATGCTGAACAGCTATGCGCAGCGCTATCTGGTGTGCGAAGGGCCGGTCGATTCAACCGGCTTTGCCGCCAGTTGCGGGGCGGCCTTTGCGTTTGGCCACCAGCACAACATCGTCAACGCCGCAAAGGGCAACACCGCCGCCGTGGCCGCGTTGGCCAGCTATTTCAACACCGCCCCGGCCAGCATGGCCACCTTCACGTCCAACCACGACGCCTTTGCCGGCCAGCGCTTGTATGACCAGGTGGCCGGCAACCTGGCGCAGTACAAGCTCGCCGCCGCCACCTACCTGCTGCAACCGGGTACGCCATTCATCTACTACGGCGAAGAAATCGGCATGGCCGGCGCCGCCAGCTTGGGCGGCGACCACAAGTTGCGCACGCCCATGAGCTGGGCGGGCGATGCGGCGCGAGCCGGCTTCACCACCGGCACGCCGTTTCGCGCGCTGGCGGCCAACGTGACCACGCACAACGTTGCGGCCCAGGCCGCCGACCCGGATTCGCTGCTGGCTCACTACAAGGCCCTGATCGCCCTGCGCAAGACCGTGCCCGCGCTGGCGCAAGGCACTTACGACAACGCCACGGCCAACGGTGGCGTGCTGAGTTTTCGCCGCACGCTGGGTGGGCAGCGCGCGGTGGTGGTCATCAACTACGGCAGCGCGGCGGCCACGGCGTTCGTCAGCGGCTTGCCCGCATCGGCCACCCTGGTGCGCGCTTACCCGGCGGGTGGCGTTGACGTCAGCGTTGATGGCACAGGCAGCGCCGGCATCGCCCTGGGCGCGCAGGCCGTGGCCGTGTTCACGTACTAACTGAACGAATCAGTCAACACTTCAAGCCGGCTGCATGCCGTTGCGCTGCTTGATGGCGGCCACGGAGGGCGAGGCCATGAAGGCCAGCAAGGCCCGCACCGCATCCGGCTGCGTGCTGCTGGCCGCCACGCCGGCCGAGAAGGTGGTGATGATCTGTATTGCATCGGGCAGCGGGCCCAGCACGCTGATGCCGGGCAGGTCCATCAACTCGCTGTACTGCTGAAAGCCCAGCTCAACCTCGCCCCGGGCCAACAGCAAACCCACCGGCACGCCCGGCGCGGCCTGGACGATGCGGCCCTTGAGCGCTTGCGCAATGCCCCAGCGTTCAAACAAATTGGCCAGGTGCACACCGCTGGGCCCGGTGGAATAGCTGATCGTGCGCGCCGCCAGCACGGCTTGCTTGACGGCTTCCTCATTGCCGATGCCAGGCTGCGGCGCACCGGCGCGAACGGCCACGGCCACGCCCGAGGTGACCAGGTCGACCCGGCTGCCGGCCACGATGCGGCCACTGGCGATGAGTTCGTCAATCGTCTTGGCGGCCAGGGCCACGCCATCAAAAACCTCGCCCGCGGCCACGCGCTTGGTGGCATCCACACCACCCACGGCTTCCAACACCACCGCCTGCGGCGCAACGCCGCGGTAGTGTTCGATCAACTCGGCCAGCAACTTCTTGGTGGCCATGGATGAAATCAAGTGCAGGGCGGCGGTCATGGGTGTGGGGCGTGTGAGCAGGTGGCGCGGATTATCCAAGCCCACCCGCGCGCGAGAATGGCCGCCACGCAACCGCAGGCCCGCTCATGAAGACCCACCTGACCAAGAAGCAGCCGCTGCGCATGGGCGTGCTGGGCTGCGCCAACATCGCGCGCCAGTTTTGCCGCGACGTGGCGGCCAGCCCGGCCGTTCGCATCACCGCGGTGGCCAGCCGCGACGCCGCCAAGGCGCAGGTCTTTGCCGCCACCTTTGGCCTGGCCCGCGCCCACACCAGCTACGAGGCGCTGCTGGCCGACGCCGAGGTGGACGCCATCTACCTGCCCCTGCCCAACAGCCTGCACGCGCAATGGGCCATTGCCAGCGCCAACGCCGGCAAACACGTGTTGTGCGAAAAACCGCTGGCCCTGGGCTTGGATGAAGCCAGGCCATGTTCGACG
>JANMYI010000734.1:0-4633 GCA_031381955.1 Burkholderiales bacterium | reverse complement strand
CTCGCGCGCGGCGGAGACCTTGCGCGAAGACCTGGAGTCGCGCGGGCCGGTGCGTTTGTCCGAGGTCGAGGCCGAGCAGTAGGAGTTGCTCAAGATCGTGCGCCGGCTGTCTGATGAAGGCGTGATCGTGATGGGCGGTGGCGGCGATGATGAATTCGTCTGAACCCCTGGCGTTGGCACCCGTTGCAGCGCTGCGCCAACCTTCGCCGCGCTTCATTCCACGCGAATCCTTGGGCAGCGTGGCCGCCTGGCAGCCACGCAGCTTGCAGGCCACCGGCACGGCGGGTGCGTACCGCGCCGGCGCAACCAACCCGGCCGACGATTTGGCGCAAGCACTGCGCGCGCAGACGGCGGCCGCCTACGAAGCCGGCCGCCGCGCCGGCCACCAAGAAGGCCACGCTGCGGGCCAGCAAGTGCTGGAAACCTGCAAGCAAGAACACCGCGCGCAGGTGGCACTGCGGCTGGGCGAACTGCTGCGCAGCTTTGATGCACAACTGAATGCGCTCGAGGCCCGCTTGGCGCAGGGCCTGGCCGACACCGCTGCTTTGCTAGCACGCCAGGTGCTGCGCAGCGAGTTGGCGGCGCGGCCCGAACTGGTGGCCGACGTGGCACGCCAGGCCCTGGCTGACATGCTGCTCGGTGCACGCCACATCAGCGTGCACGTGCACCCGGAAGACCTTGCGTTCGTGGCCCTGGGGCTGCAAGAAACCCTGGCCGCACGCGGTGCCCGCCTGCTGGCCGATACGCAGCTGCTGCGTGGTGGCTGCCGCGTGGAGTCCGAGCTTGGCTTGGTGGACGCGCGCATTGAACAACGCTGGGCCCAGGCCACGCAGACCCTGGGCACCGGTCTGCCTTGGGCGGGCGACGCGCCCGGCCAGGCGGCCCCACCATGACGGAAGAACTGCTGTGGGACGGCCCGCGCGCACAGCGCTGGCAACGCTATCTGGTCGATTTGAGCGAGGCCGCCGCCACGCCGGCGCCGCTGCCTTGCGAAGGCCTGCTGGTGCGGGTGGCCGGCCTGGTGCTAGAAGCCACCGGCCTGCGCGTGCCGGTGGGCGCGGTGTGCGTGGTGCGCAGCCCGGGCCAGAGCGATGTGCTGGCCGAGGTGGTGGGCTTCAGCGGCGCACGCGCCTACCTCATGCCCACGGGTGAGATGCATGGCCTCACGCCCGGCGCGCGCGTGCTGCCACGCCCGGCCGCGCAATTGCCGCCGCGCTTTGCCGGCCACGGCCCGGCCTGGCGGCGCAGTGAAGACCGCAGCCTGCACCTGCCGGTGGGCCGCGGCCTGCTCGGCCGCGTGCTCGACCCGCACGGTGCGCCCATTGATGGCCAGGGCGCGCTGCGCAACGTGGTCAACGAGCCGATGCAACGCCGCCCGCTCAATGCCATGCAACGCTCACCCATCCGCGCGCCGCTGGACACCGGCGTTAGAGCCATCAACGCCCTGCTCACCGTGGGCCGCGGCCAGCGCATGGGCCTGTTTGCCGGCACCGGCGTGGGCAAGAGCGTGCTGATGGGCATGATGGCGCGCTACACCGCGGCCGATGTGATCGTGGTCGGCCTGATCGGCGAGCGCGGCCGCGAAGTCAAGGAATTCATCGAAGACATTCTTGAAGCGCAGGGGCGTGCGCGCAGCGTGGTGGTGGCCGCGCCGGCCGATGTGCCGCCGCTGCTGCGCATGCAAGGTGCGCACTACGCCAGCGCCATTGCCGAACACTTCCGCGACGGCGGCCAGCATGTGCTGCTGCTGCTGGACAGCCTGACCCGCTACGCCATGGCGCAGCGCGAGATCGCCCTGGCCATTGGCGAGCCACCGGCCACGCGCGGCTACCCGCCGAGCTGTTTTGCCAAGCTGCCGCAGTTGGTGGAACGCAGCGGCAACGGCCTGAACGGCGTGGGCTCGATCACCGCGCTGTACACCGTGCTGACCGAGGGCGACGACCCGCAAGACCCGATCGCCGACGCCGCGCGCGGCATCCTCGACGGCCACATCGTGCTCGCACGCGAGCTGGCCGAGGGCGGGCACTTCCCGGCCATCGATGTGGAACGCTCGATCTCGCGCGTGATGAACAACGTGGTCGAGCACGATCAGCTCCTCCAAGCCCGCCGCGCGCGCCAGTTGCTGGCGCGCTATCGCAAGGCCCAAGACCTGATCCAGATCGGCGCCTACACGCCTGGGCAAGACAGCGAACTCGACACCGCCGTGCGTCTGCACGAGCCGCTGCTGGCGTTCTTGCAGCAAGGCATGCACGAGGCGGCAACGCTGGCGCAAAGCAACGAGCTGTTGGCGCGCACCTTGATGAGCTGAGCCGGACCCTGTTCGATGCCCACCACCTTGTTGGCCCTGCTGGAACACGAAACCCCGGCGCGCGACCGTTGCAGCGCAGCGCTGCAACGCGCGCAGGTGGCCAGCGAAAACGGCCGCGCCCAGGCCGAACAACTGCTGCATTACCGGCGCGACTACCAGGCCCGCTGGTCACCCCAGGCGCGCGGGGCAAGCAGCGTGGAGTTGCTGCACAGTTTTCGCGCCTTCATGCAGCGGCTTGATGATGCCGTGGCCCAACAGCGGCACCAGGTGCACGCCCTGGAAGCGCAGCAGGCCGCGGTACAGCGCCAATGCCAAGCCCATGAGCGGCGCCTGGCCAGCTTGCGCGTGCTGATCGAACGGCGCCGCGCGATGGCCGCTGTGCAGGCACGCCGACGCGAGCAGAAGGATCACGACGAATTCGCCCAACGCCAATCCACGGCGCGGCCCCAACACGCCCCAGACACCCTGAGCGTGCACGCCGACGCCGTGCCCACCACCTACTGAAGCTGCCATGACTCCACCCCCCGCCCTGCCCCAGCTCAGCGCCTTGCCCACGCCCCATGCCGCGCCGCCCGGGCCGGCCGCCAAGCCGGTTGACCCGGCCGCCTTCAACCGTGAGCTGAAGCGTGCGCGCGAACGCGCTGACGCGGCCGAGAGCAAAAAACCGCCGGCTGCAGCCGACAAGTCGGCCCACGGCGAGGCCACCTCCACCGCCATGCCGCAGCCCCGTGCGCAGGGCCCGGCCAAGCCAGCCACCGCCGCTGCCGCGCCACGCACCAGCGCGGCTGGCAGCGAAGGCAAGCCCGCACCAGGCAGTGCCCGTGTCGAGCAAGAAGCCCGCGGCCAGGCCGACGCCGCGGATGAACGCGGCCGACACACCACTGCCGATGCCAACGCAGCCCTGGCGCTGCCGCTGGGCACACCGCCCGCAGCGCCCGTTGCCGCCGCGGCTGAAGCCATGCCCGCCGCCGGCCCGGGCATGCCCGGCGCACAGGCCACCCTGCCAGCCGCCGCGGCCTTGCCGGCAGCCGCCCAAGAACGCACGGCGGCGGCGTTGGGCGAGAACGAAGAGCGGGCGGCCAGCATGGCCGCGCTGCACTCGCCTGCACACGGCCATGCTCGTGCTCCCCAGGCCGCCGACACCCCAGCGCAGCCCGGCTCGGGCCGGGCTGGCAGCGTGGCCACTGATCGTGCTACCGATCGCGCCACCGATCGCGCCGCCGATGGCCTGGCCACCGGCAAACCTGAAGCCACCGAAGGCAGGCCAGCGGCCGGGGAGAACCCGGCGCAGGCACTGCCCAACGCGCAGGCCGCAACACCTGCCTGGGCCAAGGCGCTGGAGCACGCCATGGGCGCAGTCGCGGCCACGCCAACGCCGCAGCAAGCCGATCTCGCGCTGGCACCCGGCAGCCGCGAGTTCGCACCCGCGTTGGGCGCGCAGTTGGCGCTGTTCCTGCGCGACGGCATCCAGCAGGCGGAGCTGACCCTGCACCCGGCCGAGTTGGGCCCGATCTTGGTGAACATTGCGCTGAACGGCACGGTGGCGCAGGTCGACTTCCAAGCTGTCAACGCCTTCACCCGCGACGCCCTTGAACAAGCCATGCCGGCCTTGGCCAGCGCGCTGCAAGACGCCGGCTTCAGCCTGGGCGGCAGTGATGTGTCGGACCCGCGCCACCCGCCAGGCCAACCGGGCCAGCCGGGCCAACCCGGTGAGCCGGGCAGCCGCAGCCGGGCCGATGACGCGCGCGGCGCCGCCGCAGGCGCCTCGGACTGGCGCGACAACAGCCTGGCTGCGCCACGTGCGGCACGCCGTGGCGTGCTCGACCTGTACGCCTGAGAGGCTGGTCAACAGGCCTGCATTGAGCGCCCTATTCCGGCCACCGCCGCGGCAGGCGAATTCAACAATGACCTCGCTACGCCCCTGAACTGGGGCCGGAGAAACCATGTCCACTGCTGCTGCCACTGAAGCGCCCGCCGCCCCGAAGAAGGGCAAGAAGAAGCTCATCATCATCATCGTGGCCGCAGTCGTGCTGCTGGCCGGCGCCGGCGGCGGCGCCTTGGTCTTCATGAAGAAAAAAGCCGCGGCCGAAGAAGAAGCCGATGGCGACGCCGCCACCACGCACGCCCCGAAGAAGGCCGCGCACGACCCCAAGCACCCGCCCACCTTCGTGCCGCTGGACCCGTTCACCGTGAACCTGGCCGACCGCGATGCCGAACGCTTCTTGCAAGTGGGCATGACGCTGGAGATCAGCGACGCCAAGGTGGGCGACCAGATCAAGCTCTACATGCCGGCCATCCGCAACAACATCCTCATGGTGCTGGCGC
>JANMYI010000719.1:0-2195 GCA_031381955.1 Burkholderiales bacterium | reverse complement strand
CAGCCATCATACCCCACATATTCATAGCCAATCGCGGCGAAAGCGGCCAGCGGGCCGCTTCGGCGAAGCCAAATTGCGTGGTGCGCGAAGCGCACGCACGCGAGTTCACCGCGGAGATCGAGCATGTTTGAAAAGCTCCTTATTGCCAACCGCGGTGAAATCGCCTGCCGCGTCATGAAGACCGCCAAGCAGATGGGCATCGCCACGGTGGCCGTTTATTCCGAAGCCGACCGCGATGCCCGCCATGTGGGGCTGGCCGACGAAGCCGTGTTCATCGGCCCGGCGCCCAGCCGCGAAAGCTATCTCGTTGCCGACAAGATCATCGGCGCCGCCAAACAAACCGGTGCACAGGCCATTCACCCCGGCTACGGTTTCTTGAGCGAGAACGCAGCCTTCGCGCGGCGGGTGGAGGAAGAAGGCATCGTCTTCATCGGCCCCAAGCATGGCGCCATTGCGGCCATGGGCGACAAGATCGCATCGAAGAAGCTGGCTCTGGCCGCGGGCGTGAACACCATTCCCGGCTGGAACGAGGCCATCAGTACGCCCGAGCAGGCGGTGGAAATTGCCCAGGGGATCGGCTACCCGGTGATGATCAAGGCCAGCGCCGGCGGTGGCGGCAAGGGCTTGCGCGTGGCCTTCAACGACCGCGAGGCGTTTGACGGCTTCAGCTCGTGCCGCAATGAAGCCAAAGCCAGCTTCGGTGATGACCGCGTGTTCATCGAGAAGTTCGTCGAAGAACCACGCCACATCGAGATCCAAGTGCTGGGTGATGGCCACGGCAACCTGGTCTACTTGAACGAGCGCGAGTGCTCAATTCAGCGCCGGCACCAGAAGGTGATCGAAGAGGCGCCGTCGCCCTTCATCAGCGATGCCACGCGCCGCGCCATGGGCGAGCAGGCGGTGGCGCTGGCGCGCGCCGTGAACTACCAGAGCGCGGGCACGGTGGAGTTCGTGGTCGGCAAGGACCAGAGCTTTTACTTCTTGGAAATGAACACCCGGCTGCAAGTGGAGCACCCGGTCACCGAATGCATCACCGGGCTGGATTTGGTGGAGTGGATGATCCGCGTGGCCGCGGGTGAGCGTTTGCCGTTCGCGCAAAGTGATGTCAAACGTCAAGGCTGGGCGATGGAGTGCCGCATCAACGCCGAAGACCCGTTCCGCGGTTTCCTGCCTTCCACCGGGCGGCTGGTGCGCTACCGGCCGCCGACCACCACGATGGAGGCGGCGCTGCCCATCCCGGCCGGCGGCGGTGGCGTGCGGGTTGACACCGGCGTGGCCGAAGGTGGTGAGATTCCGATGTTCTACGACTCGATGATCGCCAAGCTCATCGTCCACGGCAGCGACCGCAACGACGCGATTGCCCGCATGCGCGAGGCGCTGAATGGTTTCGTCATCCGCGGCGTGGCCAGCAACATCCCGTTCCAGTCCGCCCTGCTGGTGCACCCGCTGTTTGTGGCGGGTGACTTCAACACCGGCTTCATTGCCGAGCACTTCAAGGCCGGCTTCCGCGCTGAAGATGTGCCGCATGACGACCCCGATTTCCTGCTGGCCCTGGCCGCCGCCATGCGACGCGCCTACCTGGAGCGCGGCGCGCGCATCAGCGGCCAGCTTCCAGGCCATGGCGTGCAGATTGGCGACGACTTTGTGGTGGTGATCAAAGGCGAGGGCGGCCAGCACGACCACCGCGGCGTGAAGGTACACAGCAACGGCGCCTTGCGCGTGCTGCTCGACGGCAAGACCTACACCATCGCCAGCGACTGGCGCTTTGGTGATGTGCGCGTCAGCGGCACCTGCAACGGCCAGCCATTCACCGCGCAAAGCGACCGCCTGGGTCTGTGGACGCGCCTGGCGCACAACGGCCGGCGCGTCGAAACCATGGTGCTGGCGCCGCGCGCGGCCGCGCTGATGAAGCTGATGCCGCACAAGGCGCCGCCTGACACGAGCAAGCTGCTGCTATCCCCCATGCCCGGGCTGCTGGCTGACCTGTGCGTGGTGCCCGGCCAGAAGGTGTTGGCCGGCGAACGCCTGGCGCTGATCGAAGCCATGAAGATGGAGAACATCCTCAGCGCGGTGCAAGACGGTGTGGTGAAGGAACTGCTGGCCACCAAAGGCGAGAGCTTGGCCGTCGATCAACCCATCCTGAGCTTCCAATGAAACCTTTCAAAATTCTGGGCTTGCAGCAAATCGCCATCGGC
>JANMYI010000718.1:0-2409 GCA_031381955.1 Burkholderiales bacterium | reverse complement strand
ATGGGGCCTGGAACACGCGGCGCGTGCAGCCGCGCCAGGCCGATGAAAGCAGCGAACGCATCGAGCCCGGCATGGGCGGCAGCGAAGGTGCACCCGGCCAACCGGTTGATACGTCGCCGCCCTTGCCCGAAGTGGCACCGCTGCGCCGCATGGCCCAGCTCGATGCTCTGATCGACGCCATCGCCCCGCTGGCACTGGACGCCACGGTGAGCGGCGAAGCGGTGCTCGCGCATTGGCCTGCGACACGCCGCGCCGGCAGCAAACCGTACAGCATTGAAGGGCTCGACGACATGCATGGCCAGTGGGAGCAGCCCCGGCCAGGCGGCCGCTACACCGAGTTGCAAGCCGGTGTGCAACTGGCCAACCGCAGTGGCGCGCTGAACGAAATCGAGTACTCCGAATTCGTGCAGAAGGTGCAGGCCTTTGCCGATGCGCTGAACGCCACGCCCGACTTCCCCGACATGCTCGACGTGGTGGCCCGTGCGCGCGAACTCGATGCCTTTGCCAGCCCGCTGGATGCGCAGCTCGCCATCAACCTGCGCGCGCGCAAGGCCACCTGGTCAGTCGGCTTCTTGCAGCAGTGCGCGCAGCGCCTGGGCTTCGTGCCTGGCGCCGTGGCCGGCCGGCTGGTGCTGCCGGCCGCCGAAGAGGGCGCACCGCCCTTGTTGGTGCTGGCCTTCGACGCCAACGCTGCGCTGGCCGATGAAGCCCAAGGCGCGGCCGTGCGTGAAGCCACCTTGAGCCTGGATGTGCCGCAAACGCCCGCCGCGGCCGAGCCGTTCCCGGCCTGGCATGCCGCGGCCACCGGCTTGAGCGAGGCGCTGGATGCCGACATGGTTGACGACGCCGGCGCGCCCCTGAAGCTGCAATCCTTCGCCAGCATCGGCGCTGATCTCGCGCAGCTTTATGCCGCGCTCGAGTCGCACGACATCGCCGCCGGCTCGCCCGCTGCGCGTCGCCTGTTTTCGGGTTGATCGGCGCGTGCCCGCCAGTGCAGTGCAGCAGCAACGCGCCGCCGAACTGCGGCAGCAGTTGCACCATCACGCCCAGCTTTACTACGTGCACGACGCGCCGGAAATTCCCGACGCCGAGTACGACCGCCTGTTCGCCGAACTGCAAGCGCTGGAAGCCGCGCACCCCGAGCTGCTGAGCGCCGATTCGCCCACCCAGCATGTGGGGGCTGTATTGGCGCAGGGGCTGAAGCCCGTGCGCCATGCGCTGCCGATGCTGTCGATCCGCACCGAAACCGATACCACGGCGCGCGGCGCCGAAAAGTTCGACGAGAGCGTGCGCAAAAAGCTGGGGCTGACGGTGGACTCACCGCCGGTCGAATATCTGGCCGAACTGAAGTTCGACGGCTTGGCGGTGAACCTGCGCTACGAGCGCGGGGTGCTGGTGCAAGCCGCCACGCGCGGTGACGGCGAAACGGGCGAAGAGGTGACGCAGAACATCCGCACCATCGCCGCCGTGCCGGCGCGCCTGGCGGGCTCGCCCCCAGCGGTGCTGGAAGTGCGCGGCGAGGTCTACATGCAGCGCAGCGATTTCGAGCGCCTGAACGAGCAGCAGCGCGAGCACGGCAAGGCCACCTTCATCAACCCACGCAACACCGCGGCCGGCGCCTTGCGCCAGCTCGACCCGGCCATCACCCGGCAGCGGCCCTTGTCGTTCTATGCCTACGGCCTGGGCGAAGTGCAGGGCTGGGCCACGCCCGCGACGCCCGCCACCCACGGCGCGGTGCTGGACGCATTGGCCGCCATGGGCCTGCCCGTCTGCGCTGACCGGGCAACGGCACTGGGTGCCGCAGGCCTGGCACGGTTTCACCGCGAGATTCAAGACCGGCGTGATGACCTGCCCTTCGACATTGATGGCGTGGTCTACAAGGTCAATGCCCTGGCCCTGCAGCGCCAGCTTGGCTTCAAGACGCGCGAGCCGCATTGGGCGGTGGCGCACAAGTACCCGGCGCAAGAGCAGGCCACGCGGCTGAACGGCATTGATGTGCAGGTCGGCCGCACCGGCAAGCTCACGCCGGTGGCGCGGCTCGAGCCCGTGTTCGTCGGCGGCACCACGGTGAGCAACGCCACGCTGCACAACCTGTTCGAACTGCGGCGCAAGGGCGTGCGGGTAGGCGACCAGGTGATCGTGCGCCGCGCGGGCGATGTCATCCCCGAAATCGTCGGCCGCATGCCCGGCGCTCGTGGCACCTACGTGCCAAATTTCCGCATGCCACGCACCTGCCCCGTGTGTGCCAGCCCGGTGCTGCGCGAACGCGGCGGTATCGACCACCGCTGCAGCGGCGGCCTCACCTGCCCGGCGCAACGCAAGCAGGCGCTGCTGCACTTTGCCGGCCGCCGCGCGCTCGACATTGAAGGCCTGGGCGACAAGCTGGTCGAGCAGATGGTTGACGCCGGC
>JANMYI010000713.1:0-22679 GCA_031381955.1 Burkholderiales bacterium | reverse complement strand
GGTCTTGACCTCCATGTGTGAAAGGGCCTGGCCGGGATGGCACTGGCGCCCCGGGAGCGATCAGATTTAGGGTCTGCTCGGCGCTCTTCAAGAGGGGTGTCGAATGCACCGCAACGCGCCTGTCAGGCGCGGCCTGGCTGCGCGCCGCGTTGCAACTGAAACCCGGGCGCGGCGGCTTGCAACGCCGCTGCAACGCGGCGCCGGCACATTAACTTCGCTGCCAACAGGATCACACCCAGCCCCCTGCCGCCCCCGAAGCCAAGATGTCGCTCAACCCCTGCCGCCCGGGCAACCAGACGCCAGCCTGCAACTGCACTGGGTTGAAGCTGAGACAGGCGAGATCGGGCGTAAGAAGCTGGTGCGGCGTGCGCACGGCCACCGTGAATGCGGGGCGCGCTCGGTCATCGAGCAGGCCAAGGACAAGCCCAAGTGGCTGCAGCAGATGCTGGCACGCCGGCCACCGAACGTGGTGGTGGTGGCGCTGGCCAACATGATGGCGCGCACGCCCATGGGCCCTGGTGGCCCATGGGCGTGCCTGCCAACGGGATTGGCAAAGCGCCAAGCCTGGGTCCAAGGTGGCGCCTGGCGCGTTTCACCGCTGCGCGCCGCAGTGGGATGCAAGACGCGGCATAGACTGTTGCGTTCACTTTGCTTCAGCCCGCCCAGCCCAGCCGCCGCCATGATTCAAGACCCTGAGTTCCGCACCATCGCCGACATGCTGCGCGAGCATGCCCAAACGCAGCCGATGCAGGCGGCGGTGATCGACGACGAAGCGGGCTACAGCTACGCCGAATTCGACGCCTTGGTCAACCGCGCCGCCGCTGCCTTGCAGCGCGACGGCGTGGCGCCGCGCGACGTGGTGGCGGTGTGCGCGCACGCCAGCGCGCGCTATGCCGTGGTGTTTCTCGGTGCGCTGCGCGCTGGGGTGGCCGTGGCGCCGCTGGCACCTTCGGTCACGCACGCGCAGTTTGGCGCCATGCTGCGCGACAGCGGCGCCAAACTGTTGTTCGCCGATGGTGCGGCGGCCGAATTGCTGCCGCATGCGCCAGCAGCGCTGCCGCGGGTGCGGCTCGATGACAGCATCGCCGGCGCCGATTTCGAAGCCTGGCTGGCGCCGCCTGGCAGCACGCCGCAGCCGGTGGCGGTGCAACCCGACTGGGCCTTCAACCTGATTTATTCCAGCGGCACCACCGGCACGCCCAAGGGCATCGTGCAGCCGCACGGCATGCGCTGGGCGCATGTGCAGCGCGCCGCGCAATACGGCTACGGCCCGGGCATGCGCACGCTGCTGGCCACGCCGCTGTATTCGAACACCACGCTGGTCAGCTTCTTCCCCAGCCTGGCCTATGGCAGCACGGTGGTGTTGATGAAAAAATTCAGCGCCTTGGGCTATTTGCAGCTTGCGCAGCAGCACCGCGCCACGCACACCATGCTGGTGCCGGTGCAGTACCAGCGGCTGCTGGCCGAACCGCGTTTTGCCGAGTTCGACCTGACCAGCTTTCGGATGAAGTGGTGCACCAGTGCACCGTTCGCGGCGGCGCTGAAGGCCGATGTGCTGAAGCGCTGGCCGGGCGGCCTGGTCGAGTTGTACGGCATGACCGAAGGCGGCGGCACCTTCTTGCTCAACGCGCATGAGCACCCGCACAAGCTGCACACCGTGGGCCAGGCGGTGGCGGGGCATGACATCCGCTTCATCGATGAATCCGGCCACGAGTTGCCCGCAGGGCAAACCGGCGAAATCGTGGGCCACAGCCCCGGCATGATGAGCGGCTACCACGGCCTGGCCGACAAGACGCGCGAGGCGGAATGGTTCAGCCCCGAGGGCAAGCGCTTCATCCGCACCGGCGACGTCGGCCGGCTCGATGAAGACGGCTTCCTGATCCTGATGGACCGGCGCAAGGACATGATCATCAGCGGCGGCTTCAACATCTACCCCAGCGACCTGGAAGCCGTGCTGCACACCCACCCCGCGGTGCACGAAGCCGCCGTGGTGGGGGTGCCCAGCACCGAATGGGGCGAGACGCCGGTGGCCTTTGTCGTCAAACACGTTGGTGCAACTGACAGTGCGGATGAGTTACGCCAATGGTGCAACGCGCGCGTGGGCAAGACGCAGCGGCTGGCCGCGGTGTGCTTGCTCGACGAGTTGCCGCGCAGCGCGATCGGCAAGGTGCTCAAGCGCGAGTTGCGCGACGGCTATTCGCCCCCGGCTTGAAGCACGCGCGGCGCGCTGTTTTTCGCAGCTTCTCGCTCAGGTTCTTGCGCCGGCCCGCCCGCGGCGCGCCGGTGGTTCAGCGCCCCAGCACCAGCTCGATGCGCCGGCGCAGCCGCGCGGCTTCGTCGGCCGCGCCGGCGCGTTGCGCGCGCAAGGCCAGCACCTCCAGCCAGGCCAGCAACGGCCGCCGCCAGCCTTGCGCCGACGCTGTGTCGGCCGCCGCGGCCAGCGTCGCCGGGCTGGCCTGGCCGGCCTGGAACAGCAATGCCGCGGCGATCAAGCGCGCCAGCGGGTCGGTGATGTCTTGCACGCCGGTGGCGGTGGCAGTGCCCGTGCCCGTTCCCGCTCCACCAGCCAGCACGCGCGCCACGCCGCGCTGCCCCGGCGGCAGCAGCTCGATCTGCGCCGCCGGCAGCGGCCGCGCCGCCAGGTGGTCAGCATAGGCCAGCTCGGGCGCTGCGGCATCAGCGCGCAGCCGCTCGAAACCGGCGCAGGGCTCGAACACCAGGCTGGCCACCTGCGTGGCGCAGCGCATCAGCTCGGCGCGCGCCAGCAGCTCGGCCCGGCCGCTGCGCCGCAGTTGCTCGCGCACACGCTCGAAGGCCCGCGCCGCGGCCGCGTTGTCGCCACCGAGATAGGCCTCGGTGGCCTGGTCCATGGCCGATTTGGCGTTGGCCTGCCATTCGGGCGCCGGTGGAGACGAGGCACAGCCCGCCAGCAACATTCCCAGCGCTCCCAGCTTGAGCCCGCGCACCCGCGCGCCGGCCCGCGGCGTCACCATGGGCCCGCGCTGGCCGCTCATCGCAGCTTCAACTCCGTGTCGCGGGCAAACGGCCACTTGCGGTTGACCTCGTCAACCAGTTGCTCCACCTTGCGCACCGTGGTGTCGACTTCGCTGCGCAAGGCGGTGAGGTCGGTGGTGGCGCTGCGGGCGTTGGCGGCCACCCCTTGCGCCTCGACCAGCACCGCGTCAACCTGCTTCAGCGCGCCGCGCGCTGCGCCCAGCAACTCACCGAGCTGCACGCCGAGTTGCGCCAGCGTGGCGCGGCTCTCGCGCACCAGG
Source organism: Burkholderiales bacterium (assembly GCA_031381955.1). GTDB lineage: Bacteria > Pseudomonadota > Gammaproteobacteria > Burkholderiales > Burkholderiaceae_C > Rubrivivax. The sequence continues at coordinate 19,404 of JANMYI010000713.1, read as the reverse complement.
CCGTCAGGGCCCAGCAGTTGGGCATCGGCGCGCGCGGCCAGGCCGTCCAGGCGCGCCAGCAAGGCGTTGGTGCGGGCCAGCGCCGTGCTGATCTGGCGCGCGTCATTCGTGCCGGCCAGCAGGCCCAGGGCGCCGCTTGGGCCCTTGGCCTGCTCGCTCAACGCCTGCACATTGGCCAGGCTGGCGCCCAGGCTGGTGACCAGCGCGCCATCCGGCGCCGACAGTTGCACCAGGTTGGTGAGCAGGTCGCGCGCCGCGGCCACCAGGCGCGGCAGCTCGGCCGCGGCATCGCCCACCAGCACCTTGCGCTCGGCACCGGCGGGCAGCGGCGGGTCGGTCGGCACGCCGCTGTAGGCGCGCAGGTTGGCGCCACCCACCAGGCTGCGCACCAGGGTGAAGATGCTGGATGTGCGCAACCGGTGCGCGTCTTTTTGCGGCACGTCGATCAGGATGCGCACGTTGCCGTCGTCAGCCAGCTCGACGCGGCGCACGCGGCCGATCGGGAAGCCGGCGAAGGTCAGGTCCATGCCCACGCTCACGCCTTCGGAGTCTTCGGCCAGCAAGACCAGGCGCTGCGTGGCCTCGAAGCTGCCGCGCGCATACAGCAGGTACAGCGCGGTGGCGCCCACCAGCAGCACGAACAGCGCCAGCAGCAGAGTCGCCTTGAGCTGCAGATGGACGATGGGCGCGGGCGCCGCAGGGGGGTCTTGTGTCATGCCGGAGTGTGCCGCGGGTCAGTAGTAGTTGCCGATCAACGACACCGCCTCGATCAGCAGGATCACCAAAAACATGCGCACCAGGCCGGCCACCTCGGCGCTCGGCCCGCGGCGGCTCTGGCGCTCGCCGTCAAGCACCGCGGCCATCGGCACCAGCGCCACCGCGACGCCGAGGAAGGCGATCTTCAGCCCCAGGATGAGCGCGACGGCGGGGTTGAAGACATGGCCCACCGTGCGGGTGTAAGCCGCCAGGCCCGAGGTGGTGAGCCCATAGACCGAGAGGTAGGCCACCACCAGGGTCACGGCGCAGCTCATGGCGGCCAGCAGCAGCGCGCAAAACACGCCGGAGGCCACACGCGGCAACACCTCGCCGCACAGGGCGTCGCGGCCGGCGCCGGTAGCGGTATCGGCCTGCCACAGCGCCTGGCCGCGCAGCGCCGCCACTTCCGCGGCGTTGGGGATCGTGCAGCGCAGCGCGGCAAACAGCGCCGCTGTGAGCGGGATCAGCTCCAGCACCAGCACCCGCACCACCATTTCCAGCGCATAGCGCGTCAGGCCATAACTCAGCGCGGTGACCAGCACGATGCGGATCACGATCAGGCTGATGAGCATGGTCAGCACGGTGAACCAGGCCAGCATCGGCGCGGCGTCTTGAACGATGTGCTGCGCCAGGTTGCGTCCGTTTTCGGCGCGGTAGGTGGATGGCCGCAAGACCATGTCCAGCAGCTGTGCCGCCAAGACAACGATGCCCCACCAGCCGGCCAGACGGCGCCTGGCGGCGCGGGCCAGTTGCGCGAATACCTCTTGCACTGATGCTGCCGCAGGCATGCGCAGATCATAGGTTGGCGGCGGCTTTGCCCGAGCTGTTCCGGGCTTGACCTGGCGCCGCGCCGGTGCAAACTGCCAGACTGAGGATCACGCCCATGAACACCGCCCGCCTGGCCCCAGCTCCATCCGCCCCCACCCGCCCCGCCGCGGTGGCCGGCAGCTTCTACCCGGCGCAGGCGCCGGCCTTGCGCGCCGCCGTGGCGCAGTACCTCAACGCCGCGCCGCCCGGCCAAGGCCCGCCGCCCAAGCTGCTGGTGGTGCCGCATGCGGGCTACGTGTACAGCGGCGCCATGGCCGCCCGCGCCTACGCGCTGCTGCGCGCCAAACCAAGCCACATCAGCCGCGTGGTGCTGCTCGGGCCGGTGCACCGCGTGGCCGTGCAGGGCCTGGCCGCGCCCACGGTGCAGGCCTTTGCCACGCCCCTGGGCAATGTCGCGCTCGACCTGGATGCGCTGGCCGGCTTGCGCGGCTTGCCGCAAGTGGTGTTCAGTGACCTGCCGCACGCCCAGGAGCACTCGCTGGAAGTGCAACTGCCGTTCTTGCAGGCCTGCCTGGGCAATTTCAAGCTCGTGCCCCTGGCCGTGGGTGAGGCTTTGCCGCAGGCCGTGGCACAAGTGCTGGAGCAACTGTGGGGCGGGCCGGAAACGCTTGTCGTCATCAGCTCGGACTTGTCGCATTACCTGCCTTACGCGCAGGCCCAAACCACGGACCAGGCCACCGTGCAGCGCATCGAAAGCCTGGCCACCGACCTGCACCCGCGCGAAGCCTGCGGCGCGCGCGCCCTCAACGGCGCCCTGCTGCTGGCCGCCAGTTTGGGCATGCAGGCGCAGCGCCTGGGCCTGTGCAATTCCGGCGACACCGCGGGGCCGCGCGAGCGCGTGGTGGGCTACGCGGCGTTGGCCTTGCGCGAGCCGGCAACCATGGTGCCGGCCGTGGTTGGGGTGGCGGGCGATAGCGGCCTGGGCGCGGCGCTGCTCGGCGCGGCGCGCAATGCCATCAACCAGCGCCTGGGGCTGCCGGCGCGGGCCACGCCCGACCACCCGGCGCTGCGGCGGCCGGGGGCCAGCTTCGTCACCTTGCACGACGCACAGGGCAAGCTGCGCGGCTGTATTGGAACGTTAGTTGCCACGCACAAGCTGATCGACGATGTGCGCCACCACGCCGTGGCCGCGGCCTTCAACGACCCGCGCTTCGCGGCGCTCAAGCTGGCTGAATGGCCGGGCATTGAACTGGAAGTCTCGCTGCTCGATGCGCCGCGGCCGCTGGCGTTCAACAGCGACGAGCAGGCACGCGCCGTGCTGCGCCCAGGCGTTGATGGCGTGATCTTCGAGTGGCAGGGCCACCGCAGCACCTTCTTGCCGCAGGTGTGGCAGCAGTTGCCCGATGTGAGCCGCTTCCTGGGCGCGCTGAAGCGCAAGGCCGGCTTGCCTGAAGCTTTCTGGGCGCCCGACATGACATGGCAGCGCTATGGCGTGCGGCCCTTCAGTGAGAGAGCAAGTCGTGAGTGAAGCAGCCGCACCCGTCACCAACGGCCACCCGGCGCGCTGGTGGCACGCCCTGCCCGACGGCCGCATTCAGTGCGACCTGTGCCCGCGCGACTGCAAGCTGCACGACGGCCAGCGCGGCCTGTGCTTCGTGCGTGGCCGCGCGGGCGATGCCATGGTGCTCACTGCCTACGGCAGCAGTTCGGGCTTTGCCATCGACCCGATCGAGAAAAAACCGCTGAACCACTTCCACCCCGGCAGCAAGGTGCTGAGCTTCGGCACCGCGGGCTGCAACCTGGCCTGCAAGTTCTGCCAGAACTGGGACATTTCCAAGAGCCGTGAAGTGGCCCGCCTGTCGGCCCATGCCGGCCCACAGCACATCGCCCAGGCCGCCCAGCAAAGCGGCTGCACCAGCGTGGCCTTCACCTACAACGACCCGGTGATCTTTGCCGAGTACGCGCTGGACACGGCCGATGCCTGCCACGCCCTGGCCGTGAAGACCGTGGCCGTGACGGCCGGCTACATCCATGCCGAACCGCGGCGCGAGTTCTTCGCCAGGATGGACGCCACCAACGTCGACCTGAAGGCCTTCAGCGAGAACTTCTACTTCAAGCTCACAGGGGCACGTTTGCAGCCGGTGCTGGAGACGCTGGAATACGTCCACCACGAAACGAGTTGCTGGCTGGAAATCACCACCTTGCTGATCCCCGGTGAAAACGACAGCGACGCCGAGCTGCACGCCATGACGAACTGGCTGCGCGAGCACCTCAGCCCTGACGTTCCGCTTCACTTCACGGCGTTTCACCCCGACTACAAACTCACCCACATCGAGCGCACACCGGCCGCCACCTTGCAGCGCGCGCGCCGCATCGCCCTGGCCAATGGCTTGCAGCATGTCTACACCGGCAACATCCACGACGCTGAAGGCGGCAGCACGCTCTGCACCGGCTGCGGGCAAGCGCTGATCGTGCGCGACTGGCATGCACTGCTGCACTACAGCGTGGGCGAAGATGGCCGCTGCCCACACTGCACCACGCCACTGGCCGGGCGCTTCGGTGGCTTCGACGCCCGTGTGCTGAACAAGCGTTTCGCACCGTTGCGTGTGCGCATCCAGGCCTGATCAAGCTGAGATAGGATCAACCTCAGGCGGTGCAACGCCGCCACGTCGCTCGGACGGTTCCGGGCGCTAACGTATGAGATCAACATGAGCACACCTCAAGGTCAGCGGCGCTTTGCGCGCATCGACCGCCTGCCGCCCTACGTCTTCAACATCACCGCCGAGCTGAAACTCGCCGCGCGACGCAAAGGCGAAGACATCATCGACATGAGCATGGGCAACCCCGATGGCGCCACGCCGGCGCACATCGTGGCCAAGCTGGTCGAAGTGGCGCAGCGGCCCGACACGCACGGTTATTCGTCCAGCAAGGGCATCCCGCGCCTGCGCCGCGCCATCAGCCATTGGTATGAAAACCGCTACGGCGTGAGCATCGACCCCGAGAGTGAAGCCATCGTCACCATCGGCTCCAAGGAAGGCCTGGCGCACCTGATGCTGGCCACGCTGGACCGCGGCGACACCGTGCTGGTGCCCGACCCGAGCTACCCGATCCACATCTACGGCGCGGTGATCGCGGGCGCCGATATTCGCAGCGTGCCGCTGGTGCCGGGCGTGGACTTCTTCGCCGAACTCGAACGCGCCATCCGCGGCAGCTACCCCAAGCCGAAGATGATCGTGCTGGGGTTTCCGTCCAACCCCACCGCGCAATGCGTGGAGCTGGATTTCTTCGAGCGCGTGATCGGCCTGGCGCGCAAGCACGATATTTTGGTGGTGCACGACCTGGCCTATGCCGACATCGTGTTCGACGGCTGGAAGGCGCCGTCCATCATGCAAGTGAAAGGCGCGAAGGACGTGGCGGTGGAGTTCTTCACCCTGAGCAAGAGCTACAACATGGCCGGCTGGCGCATCGGCTTCATGGTCGGCAACCCGGGGCTGGTGAACGCGCTGGCGCGCATCAAGAGCTATCACGACTACGGCAGCTTCACGCCGGTGCAAGTGGCCGCGATTGCCGCGCTCGAAGGCCCGCAGCAGTGCGTGCAGGAGATTGCCGCCACATACCAGAAGCGCCGCGACGTGCTGGCCAAGGGCCTGCATGAAGCCGGCTGGGAGGTGCCCATACCGCAGGCATCGATGTACATCTGGGCGCAGATTCCACCGGCGCACCGCGCGTCGGGTTCGCTGGAATTTTCCAAGCACCTGCTTGAACAGGCCAAGGTGTGCGTCAGCCCGGGCATCGGTTTCGGTGACCATGGCGACGACCATGTGCGCTTTGCGTTGATCGAGAACGAAGCCCGCATCCGCCAGGCGGTGCGCGGCATCAAGGGCATGTTGAAGGGCGGTTGACAAGGCGCCGGGGCGCGGGCCGCAGGCGGCCTGGGTGGGCGGCCGGGGGCACGTCACCGGCACATCGCCCCTTGTCCGTCTGGGTGCTCTTTCGGGTGCTCATGCGGCCCCAGCAGTGCGCAGGCCTGCGCTACATTGCGGCGCCGCCCCATGACCGCCAGCCCACCTGCGCCAACACCGAGCAACGGCCCGCCTTCGGCCTGGGGTTTGTCGTGGCCGCTGTTGATCTTTGTGCTGGCCTGGTTGTGGCCCATCGCACTGCCCACACAACACCCCAGCCTGGGCGACCCCGACACCTACTGGCACCTGGCCGCCGGGCGCTGGATCCTGGCCCATCAGGCCGTGCCCAACGGCGACCCGTTCTCACACAGCATGCCGGGCGCAGCCTGGACGGCGCATGAATGGCTGACTGAAGTCATCTTCGCCAAGGTGCACGCCTGGGCCGGCTGGTCCGGCCTGGTGGCGCTGGCGGCACTGGCCTTCGCGGCCATGCTGGCCTACGTGACGCGCTTTTTGCTGCGCCGCATGGAGCCCATCCATGCCCTGCTGTTCGTGATGTTGACCGCGTTCCTGACGATGTCGCACTTGCTCGCACGGCCACACATCCTGGCCTGGCCCTTGATCGTGCTGTGGTTCGGCAGCCTGATCGATGCCGTGGAAGCGCGCCGCGCGCCGCCATGGTGGCTGCCCGCGGTGATGGTGTTGTGGGCCAACCTGCACGGCAGCTTCACGCTCGGCCTGGTGCTGGGCGGCGCGCTGGCGGCCGAGGCCCTGTGGCTGGCCCCGCCGTGCCAGCGCCTGGCCACGCTCAAGCCCTGGGCGCGCTTCATGCTGCTGGCCGCGTTGGCCAGCCTGGCCACGCCTCATGGCTGGAATGCCTGGTTGTTCACGCTTCATGTGATGAGCATGAGCCTGTCGCTGAAGGTCATCGGCGAATGGAAGTCGGCCGACTTTCAAAGGCTTCAGCCCTTGGAAATCTGGTTGCTGCTGGTCTTCGCGCTGGCCCTGCTCGGGCGCTTCAAGTTGACCTTGCCGCGCACGCTGTTGCTGTTGGTCCTGTTGCACATGGCACTGAAACACAGCCGCTATGCCTCCATGCTCGGCATGGTTGGCACCTTGTTGATTGCCGCGCCCTTGGCGCGCACGTGGGCCGCCAGTGCCACGACAACAAACCACGCAGCCGGGCTGGACCGCCTGTTCGCGCTGCTGGCTCGGCCCCCCCGCCGCGCCACCCTGGCCGTTGCGCTGGGCCTGGCCGTGGCGGCGGCAGCGGCGTTGGGCGCCTGGCGTGGCCACCGGCCGCTGGACAACGTGACACCGGCCACCGCGCTGCAAGCGGCGCGCACCGCAGGCGCCGGCCAGTTGCCGGGCGCGGTGTTGAACTCCTACAACTTCGGTGGCTACCTGATCGAGCAAGGCGTGCCGGTGTTCATTGACGGGCGCGCCGACATGTACGGTGATGACTTCGTTCGCGCCTTCCTCTACGCCACCGGCCTGCACACCCGCGCGGCGCTGCTCGAGCTGCTCGACAAGCACCGCATCGGCTGGACACTGCTGACACCCGGCACGCCGGCCATCGCCGTGCTCGACGCCCTGCCCGGTTGGCGGCGCGTGCACGACGACAGCATTGCGGTGGTGCATGTTCGCGCCGCCGAAACCGGGCGTTAGGATGAAACGACCCCCACGTCGCTTCGCTCCTGCCGATCGGCAAGCATGCCGCCCGGCCTTCGCAGGCGCAAACCAGTCCGCAGGGACTGGTTTGCGTCCGGGCTCAGCCCCCCGAGGGGGCGGTCAGTGTCTGCGCGCGGCCGGGCGTCACTGACATGGACCGCGCCGAGTTCGACCGCGTCGCCGACGAATACGAGCAGCAGCATGCGCGCAACGTGAGGCTGTCAGGCGAGAAGCCGGAATATTTTGCGCGCCACAAGGTGCTGGAAGTGGTGCGCGAACTCGGGCCGGCGCGCGCGCCGCGGGTGCTCGACTTCGGCGGCGGCATCGGCAACAGCTTGCCGCACCTGCACGAACTGCTGGCACCGGAGCGCTTGGTGTGCCTGGACATGTCAACCCGCTCGCTGGACATCGCGCGGCAGCGCTTTTGCCAGCTGGCCGAATACCAGGCCTATGACGGGCAGCGCATGGTCCACGCCGATGGCGCCTTCGACCTGTGCTTTGCGGCCTGCGTGTTTCATCACATCGAGCCGGCACAGCGCGCCGCTCAGTTGCGCGAGCTGCACCGCGTGAGCGCGCCAGGCGGGTGGCTGTTCATCTTCGAACACAACCCGTTCAACCCGCTGACCCGCCGCGCCGTGAACACCTGCGAGTTCGACGCCAACGCGCAATTGATCCGCGCCGCGGCGCTGCGCAAGCTGGTCGCGGCCGCCGGGTTCCAGGCCGTGCGCTCGCGCTATGTGTTGTTCTTTCCGCGCGCACTGGCGGCCCTGCGTGCGCTGGAGCCGCACCTGCACGCATTGCCGCTGGGCGCCCAGTACGTGGTATGCGCGCGGCGCTGAACGGCCTGGCGCGGGCGCTGCGGTTTGCGGCCAGCGGCGTGCTCAACACCCTGGCCGGTTACGCGCTGATCCTGCTGGCACGCGAGCTGGGCGCGGCCGAGCTGGCGGCCAATGCGCTGGGCTATGCCGGCGGGCTGGCACTGAGTTTCATGCTGCACCGGCGCTGGGTCTTTGCTGATCGCGTGCTGGCCGCAGGGGCCAGCTGGCGCTTTCTGGTCGTGGCCGCGGCGGCCTGGGCGCTGAACGCGGCCTGCGTGCTGGGCTGGCTCAACGCCGGCGTGGCCGGCCCCTGGGCGCACGCCCTGGGCATTCCGGTCTACGCCTTGGGCGTTTATCTGGGCAGCCTGTGCTGGGTGTTCCAGCGGCCAGCACCCGATCAAAGAGGACGGTCATGAAACAGCTTTGCGTGGTGGTGCCCTGCTACAACGAAGAAGCCGCGCTGCCCGAAACCTTGCGCCAACTCGGCGCGGTGCTGGCGCAATTGCGCGGCGATCAGCTCATCGCCGAGGGCAGCCGCATCTGCCTGGTTGACGACGGTTCGCGCGACCGCACCTGGGCGCTGATCGAAGCCCATGCGCTGGCCGATGCGCGCATCCACGGCATCAAGCTGTCGCACAACTGTGGCCACCAGAACGCCTTGCTGGCCGGGCTGTTGCATGCGCCGGGCGACGTGCTGATCAGCCTGGACGCCGACCTGCAAGACGACCCCCAGGCCATGCGCGAGATGCTGCGTGCCCACGCCGCGGGCGCCGAGGTGGTGTACGGCGTGCGCGCACGGCGCGATGCCGACGCCTGGTTCAAGCGCGCCAGCGCGCACGGCTTCTATCGCCTGATGCACGCGCTGGGCGTGGAGCTGGTGTTCGACCATGCCGACTACCGGCTGCTGTCGCGCCGCGCCGTCGAAGCCCTGCGCGGCTACGGCGAATCAAACATCTTTCTGCGGGGCATCGTGCCGCGCCTGGGCTTCGCCACGGCCACCGTGCGTTATGAACGCCATGCCCGCGTTGCCGGGCAAACCAAGTACCCGCTGCGCCGCATGCTGGCCTTTGCGCTGCAAGGCGTGACGTCGTTCTCGGCCGCGCCGCTGCGCGCCATCACGCTGCTGGGCATGCTGGTGTCGGCCTTCAGCTTTGCCGCCACGCTGTGGGTGCTGTGGGTGGCCTTGTTCAGTCACGCGGCGGTGCCCGGCTGGGCCTCCACGCTGGTGCCCATCTTCTTTCTCGGCGGCGTGCAACTGCTCAGCCTGGGCGTGATCGGCGAGTACATCGCCAAGATCCACATCGAGACCAAACGGCGCCCCCGTTTCACGGTGGAACGCACGCTGTAGATGTAACGCTCGTGCCGCCACGCTGCGGTGCATCAACTGAAGCGTTAACGATTGCGCGCAGATGCCGGCGCAGCGTGACGCCCGTCACACGCAATTCGCAGTTAGGAACTATGCACTCCCCGGCGCTGGTGATTGTTGCTGCGCGCGCGGCTGCGTATCTTTCGGCTCAGCGGATTCAACGACACGTTAGCTGCCAAGCCCACAACGCAACGTGTCCTGAACAGCTCGATTCACCGGCCAGCTCCCACCCGATTTGCCCAAAGGAATTTTCATGTCAAAGCTCAGCTTCACCATCGTTGCCGCCCTGACCGCCGCCGCGTTTGCCGCCCCGGCCGCGCATGCCGCCGTTGGCAACAGCATGGTCTACAGTTTCAACACCCAGTCCACCGCCGGGGCCACGCCCACGGTGTCGCAAGCCAGCCTGCTGCTCACCGAAACCGCCAGCGGCGTGAACTTCAAACTCACACCTGATTGGCATGTCAGCAACGGCGACCGCGTGCAACAGATCCAGTTCGCCTACTCGGGTGACGCCGCCAGCTTCAGCCACCTGGCCGGCCCCGCGGGCAGCGCCAGCTTCGGCATGGGCGCCATCGACTCGGGCTACAACAGCGCCTTCAAGGTCACCATCAGCTGGCCGTCGTCGGGCTCCAACGAGTTCGACGACCATGATGCGTTCTCGAGCTGGTCGCTCAACGGCGCGAGCATCGACCTGACCGACTTCGGCTTCACCGCCGGTTCCAGCAGCAAGCCCGCCCCGGCCTTCGGCGCGATCAGCATGCCCGGCGCGCGGCCTTCGAACTGGGTCGCCCTGGGCAGCCTCACCGACGGCCCGCCGGTGGCGGCGATTCCCGAACCCGAAACCTATGCCTTGATGGGCATGGGCCTGGCGGCGATGGGGTTCGTGGTGCGCCGCCGCAAGGCCGAGCAGCCCTGAACCACCCGCGCCCCGCGAGCAGGGGCCTGCCTGCAGGCCCCTTTTCTTGTCTGTGCGATGTGTTACACACCCGTGGACGATCCGCCATCGCGAGGCGCGCGCACGACATACTTACTTCGGGGGTTGCCGCAAACCCATTGGTTCCGTATCGTGGGCACACACTAGTTCGAACGTGATGCGACGCAGCAACTCGGGCCAGCCCGATGTGTCAACATTGCAAACACCGCGCACTTTGCGCAAACCGTCACCTAAGGAAGCCCTCATGACCCGATTCATTCGCACCGCCGCCGCCAGCCTGGTTGGCCTGGCCTTCACCTTGCCTGCGGCCGTTGCCGCCGTGGGCGACACCCTGACCTACCGTTTCAACGCCTCATCTACTGGCGGCGCCGTGCCCACGGTCAACCAGGCCACCTTGCTGCTCACCGAAACCGCCGTCGGCGTGAACTTCAGGCTCACGCCCAATTGGGGCGTGACCACTGGCAACCGGGTTGACCAACTCCATTTCGCCTTCTCTGGCGAAGCTGTCACATTTGTTGATGGTGTGGGGCCGGATGCGTCGTTCGCCACCAGCTCTGGCGCGATCGACTCAGGCTACACGACAACCAGCCTGGTGGACTTGGGCTGGCCCTCGTCTGCCGTCAGCCCCAACCTGTTTGATGCGCTCGATCCCTTCAGTTCCTGGTCACTGAACGGCCCAACCATCACGCTCAGCGACTTCATGGTGCTCGCCACCGCAACCAGCACCAAGCCCACGCCGGCATTCGGTGTCATTTCCATGCCGGGTGCCGCACCGTCGAACTGGGTCGCCACCGGCCCGGGGGTTGTCGCCGCCATTCCCGAGCCGCAAACCTATGCCTTGATGGGCCTGGGCCTGGTGATGATGATGTTTGTAGCGCGCCGCCGCCGCAACGACTGAACCAGAGCCAGGGTCGCGTTGTCGACCACACCCCCAAAGGGGCCTGTTTACAGGCCCCTTTTTCACGCCCGGGCACGCGGGTCAGGGAATGCGAGCTTGTCGCCCGTTCAATCCGGTTTAGGCTTGGCAGCATGAACTTGGCCGGCACGCACTTTTCAACCTCATACGCACGGTTGCTAAGCTGGATCGTGGCTGCATCGTGCGCTGCGCTGGGCAGCTTGGCCGGCTGCGCCGGCTACAGCCCGCAGGGGCTGCCAGCCGGCCTAAGTGAAGCGCAGGTGCGCCAGCAGATGGGTGAGCCCACTGGCCGCCATGCATTGCCAGACGGCGCCACCCGGCTTGAATACGCGCGCGGCCCGATGGGCCGGCACACCTACATGATTGACCTCGATGCCCAGGGCCGGTTGCTCCAGTGGGAGCAGGTGCTCGACGCCTGGCATTTCGCGCAGTTGAGCCCCGGGCTGCCCAAGGTTGAGGTGTTGCGCCGGGTCGGGCGCCCGGCGCAGACCATGCGCGTGCACAGCGGCAACGAGGTCTGGTCGTGGCGCCACGCCAACTACAACTGCCTGTGGTTCCAGGTCGAAATCACCCCGGCAGGCCAGGTGCAAAGCGGCGCCAGTTTGGGGCTGGACCCGGCGTGCGACATCAACGTCCCTGGCGCCAACTGATCCGGTGTCGCCCGAAACGCCGCTTCGTTCGAGGCCATCAGCTAACGGCCGGCGCCGCGGCTGACTTGGCCATCAACTCCTCGCGCAGCCGCCTCATGCGTTCGCGCGGGTCACCCTTGGCCACCACTTCATCGAGCTTCATTTCGGCGATGAAACGGCTGGGCACGCCGGCCACCGTGTCGCGGCCACGCTTGCGCCGCTTCAGCGTGCTCACCACCAGCGTGCGGCGCGCGCGCGTGATGCCCACGTACATGAGGCGGCGTTCTTCTTCCAGGCGCTGCACCTGGGCCGCCACACCGCCCTCGCCGTCCTCGCCCAGCTTGAACGGCAGCAGCCCTTCGTTGATGCCCACCAATTGCACATGCGCCCACTCCAGCCCCTTGGCGGCGTGCAGGGTCGACAGCGTGACCACGTCTTGCTCATCGCTGCGCTCGGCCAGGCTGATGATGACGCTGATGGTCTGCGCCACTTGCAGCACGCTTTGTCTTTCGCTCTCCACCTGGCCGGCTGCGTCGTCGGGCAGGCCGCCGCAGCGCTTGGCGATCCAGTCAACAAAATCAAGCACGTTGGTCCAGCGCGCGGCGGCCAGCTTGGGGCTGTCTTCGCCGTCATGCAGATGTTGCTCGTAAGCGATGTCCTTCAGCCATTCCAGCAGCAAAGGCCGCGCCGCTTCGGCGCCGCTGGTCTGGCGCGCACGGTGTTCCAGGTCGTTCACATAGCGGCCGAATTCGTGCAGCGAACCCAGCGCCTTGGCACCCAGGGCGCTGTGCAGGGCGGGCGAAAACAACGCTTCAAATAAGCTGGTTTTCCATCGCGTGGCGAACTCGCTCAGCTTGGTGAGCGTGGTGGTGCCGATGCCGCGCTTGGGGCAGCTCACCGCGCGCAAGAAAGCGGGGTCGTCATCGGGGTTGACCAGCAAGCGCAGCCAGGCGCACAGGTCCTTGATCTCGGCGCGATCAAAAAAACTGGTGCCACCCGACACCTTGTACGGGATCTGCGCGGCGCGCAGCTTTTGCTCAAAGGCCCGCGCCTGGTGGTTGGCGCGGTACAGGATGGCGAAGTCAGACAGCTTCACCGCGCCGCTGTTCTGCGCCTGGCCTGCGCGCAGGGCCTGGATGCGGGCCACCGCGCGTTCGGCCTCGTGCTCCTCGCCGTCGCAGGCCAGCACCTTCACGGGCTCGCCTTCGCCGTGGTCGCTCCACAGCTTCTTCTCGAACAACTTCGGGTTGCAGGCGATGACCTGGTTGGCCGCGCGCAGGATGGCGCCGGTGGAGCGGTAGTTCTGTTCCAGCGCGATCAGCTTCAGGCCAGGGAAGTCTTGCGGCAAACGTTTGAGGTTATCCAGCGTGGCGCCGCGCCAGCCGTAGATGCTCTGGTCGTCGTCACCCACGGCCGTGAAGGGCGTGGCGGGCGTCGCACCGTCGTGGCTAACCAATGATTTAAGCAGCTCGTTCTGCACGGCGTTGGTGTCCTGGTATTCGTCCACCAACAAGTGCTGAAACTGCTGCTGCCACTTCGCGCGCACTTCAGCGCTGCGTTGCAACAGCTTCAGCGGCAGGCCGATCAGGTCGTCGAAGTCCACCGCCTGGTAGGCGGCCAGGCGCTGCTCATAGAGCTGCATCACGCGCGCGGCCTGGCGCTCAGCCTCGCTGGCCGCAGCGCCCGCCGCGCCGGCGGCGTTCAGGCCCTGGTTCTTCCAGCCGCTGATGGTCCATTGCCACTGGCGGGCCAAGGCGTTGTCGGTGCAACTGCCCACGTCGCGCAACACGCCCAGCACGTCGTCAGCGTCGAAGATGCTGAACTGGTCTTTCAAGCCCAGCACCGCGCCATCAGCCCGCAACATGCGCACGCCCAGGCTGTGAAAGGTGCTCACCGCCAGCTCGCGCGCCGCGCGCGGGCCCACCAGGGCCTTGGCGCGCTCACGCATTTCGGCCGCGGCCTTGTTGGTGAAGGTGATGGCGGCAATGCGCGCCGGCGCCATGCCAGCTTGCAGCAGGCGCGCAATCTTGTGCACGATGACCCGCGTCTTGCCCGAGCCGGCACCGGCCAGCACCAGGCACGGGCCGCTGAGGTGATGCACCGCTTCGAGTTGCGCCGGGTTCAGGGAAACGGGGGGCGTATGGGTGAGCGTATGCATGGGGCGGCGGATGATATCTGCGCGCAGTGAGAATGCGCCTTGCCTTGAACCGAGCCCTGAACCGAGTTGCCGCCATGCCGCACACCACCCGCCGCCACTTGCTCAGCCTGACCCTGGCCGCCGGCTTGGCCCCGGCCTTTGTGCGCCACGCGCGCGCGCAAGACCTGCCGCGCTTTGCCCTGGGCGTGGCCTCGGGTCAGCCGCGCCCACGCAGCCTGGTGTTATGGACCATGCTCACCGGCCCCGGCCTGCCCGAGCGCGTGGGCGTGCAGTGGGAGATGGCGCATGACGCGGCGTTCACGCAGATCGCCGCGCGCGGCAGCGAAGACGCTGAAGTGCGCTGGGGCCACAGCGTGCATGTTGAGGTGACCGGCCTGGAGCCGGCGCGCGAATACTGGTATCGCTTCAGCGCCCTGGGCCAACGCAGCATGCCCGCGCGCACCCGCACCGCGCCGGCGAGCGACGCCGCGGCCACGCTGAAGTTCGCCATCGCCAGTTGCCAGCGCTATGACGTGGGCCACTTCGCAGCCTGGCGGCACCTGGCGGCCGAGGCGCCCGATCTCATCATTTTCCTGGGTGACTACATCTATGAAGGCGCCTCGGCGCAGGCACCCTTGCGCTCGCACCAGGGCGGGCAGGCGCGCACCTTGGCGCAGTACCGGCAACGCTATGCGCAATACAAGAGCGACCCGGCCTTGCAGGCCGCGCATGCCGCCGCGCCCTGGCTGCTGGTGTGGGACGACCACGAGGTGGACAACGACTACGCCGGCCTCACCGCGCAGGACTTCTACGAAGGGTTCGAAGCCCAGCGCGCCGCCGCGTACCAGGCGTACTGGGAACACATGCCGTTCCCGAAGTCGGCCCGGCCGCGCGGCGCCCACATGCGCGTGTACGACCGTTTCGAGTGGGGCCGCCTGGCCTGCATCCACGCCGTCGACGACCGCCAGTACCGCGACGAGCAAGCCTGCCCGCGCCAGGGCCGCGCCGGCAGCAACACGGTGTTCTTGAAGGAGTGCCCCGACCTGCTGCTGCCCGCGCGCAGCTTGCTCGGGCCCGAGCAGGAACGCTGGCTGGCTGATGGCTGGGACATGCAGCGCCCCTGGAATTTGCTGGCGCAACAAACGCTGATGGCACGCTTTTCCTGGAGCGACCCCAGCGGCGGCGCCGGCCGCTACTGGACCGACGGCTGGGACGGCTACCCCCTGGCGCGCCAACGCCTGCTGGGCGAGGTGGCCCAGCGCAAGCTGCGCAACCTGGTGGTGTTGAGCGGCGACGTTCACACCCACTACGTGGCCGACCTGAAAGCCAACTACGACGATGCCAAGGCCCCGGTGCTGGCCAGCGAGTTCTGCGGCACCTCGATCAGCAGCCTGTCGCTGCCGCAGGGCCGCATCGACGCCGCGCGCGTGCACAACCCGCACCTGCACTACGCGCGCGGCGACCAGCGCGGCTACGTGATGTTCGAGCTGGACGAGCAGCGCCTGAGTGCCCGCCTGACGGCGCTGGACGACCCGCGGTTCGAGCAGACCAACATCCGCACCGCGGCGCGCTTCGTGGTGGAGCGCGACCGGCCGGGGCCACAGGTGGCGTGAAGGACGTGGCTCGATTGAACCGTTAGCACACGATGCAAGCCATTCTGGCGGTCACCGTGCCGTTCTTCGCCATCGTGTTGGCCGGCTACCTGGCGGCGCAGCGCGGCGTGCTGCCCGAGAGTGCCATTCCGGGCCTGAACGCCTTTGTGCTGTTCTTCGCGCTGCCCTGCATGTTGTTCCGCTTCGGCGCCAGCACGCCGCTGGTGCAACTGCTCAACCCGGCGCTGCTGGGCGTGTACCTGCTGTGCGCGGTGCTGCTGGTGTTCAGCACCATCATGGCCACGCTGGGCGAGCGTGTGCATTTGAAAGACGCGGCCTTCGGCGCGCTGGTGGCGGCCTTTCCCAACACCGGTTTCATGGGCGTGCCGCTGTTGGTGGCGCTGCTCGGCCCGGCCGCGGCCGGGCCGATGATCTGCACGATATTGGTCGACTTGTTCATCACCAGTTCGGCCTGCATCGCCATCGCCCAGGCGCACGACGCCAGCGGCCAGGGTGCGCGCGCCGCGGCGCGCCAGGCCGTGCGCGGCACGCTGGGCAACCCGCTGCCTTGGGCGATCGCGCTGGGCGCGTTGTTCTCCGGCCTGGGCTGGCAGCTCGGCGGGCCAGTGGAGGTGGTGGTGCGCATGCTCGGCGATGCCGCCAGCCCGGTGGCCCTGTTCACCATCGGCGCGGTGCTGTGGCGCGCCGGCCAACATGCCCACTCGCGCACGCCGCTGGCGCTGTACCTGCCAGTGGCGCTGATGAAGCTGCTGCTGCACCCGCTGCTGGTGTTCTTGCTGGCCGGCGCGGCGCGGCAAATGGGTGCCGCGCTGAGCAGCTTCGAGATCACCGTCATCACCCTCACCGCGGCGCTGCCCAGCGCCAGCAATGTGGCCATGCTGGCCGAACGCTACGGCGCCGACAACGGCCGCGTGGCGCGCATCATCCTGGCCAGCACGGCGCTGGCCTTCGTGAGCTTCACGCTGCTGGCCTGGGCCTTTGGCGCGTAACCTTTGAGGTAAGCCGCGGCGCAGGCCACGGGTTCACAGCGACAGCGGGTCGACGTCGATGGCCCAGCGCAGCAGCCCCTTGTGGCGCGAACGCACGCCGTGCAAGGTGGCCAGCCAGGCCGCCAGGAAGGCTTGCAGGCGCGCGCGCGAGGCTGACTCCACCAGCATCTGCATGCGTTCCACGTTCGCCACGCGCGCCACGCCGGGCGGCGTAGGCGGGTAGATGCTCACCGCTTCATGCCCACTGACGCCGCTGGCCAGCTCGGTGGCTTCGCGCAGGAAGGCCGCCGCCACATCGGCACTGCGGGCTTCAGCGCGCAGCAAGGCCAGGTGCGAATACGGCGGCATGGCCGCGGCGCGGCGCTCTTGCAATTGCAGCGCCGCGTAGGCGGCAAAGTCATGCTCACGCAACGCGGCGTACAGCGCATGGCGCGGGTGCCAGGTTTGCAGCCACATTTCGCTGCCGGCGGCTTGCCCGGCGTCGCGCCCGGCGCGGCCGGCGGCCTGCAGCAACAGCGCAAACAGGCGCTCGGGGGCGCGAAAGTCACTGGCAAACAGCGCCGCGTCGGGGTTCACCGCCGCCACCAGGGTGATGCGGCGAAAGTCGTGGCCCTTGGCGATCATCTGCGTGCCCACCAGGACATCGACCTCGCCACTGTGCACCGCGGTCAATTGGGCTTGCAGCGCGCCCTTCAGGCGCGTGGTGTCGGCGTCGATGCGCGCCACGCGCGCGCCGGGCAGCAAGGTGGCAAGTTGTTCTTCGAGCTTTTCAGTGCCGCGGCCGATGGGCGCGATGTCCAGGTTGCCGCATTCCGGGCAGGCACGCGGCACCGGTTCGGTGTGGCCGCAGTGGTGGCAGCGCAGGCTGCGGTCGAGCTTGTGGAACACGCGCCAGGCACTGCAATGCGGGCAGTCGCTTTTCCAGCTGCACGCGGCGCAGTGCAGCACCGGCGCGTAGCCGCGGCGGTTCAGGAACAACAGGCATTGCTCACCTTTGGCGATGCGCGCTTGCACCGCAGCCAACAGCGCGGGAGCCAGGGCCGGGGACTCGCCCCGCACTTTGGGCAGGGCGCCCATGTCGACCACGCGCAGCCGCGGCAACGCGCCCGCGCCGACACGTTCCTTCAGGCTCAGCATGGCGTAGCGCCCGCTTTGCGCATGGGCCCAGGTTTCGAGCGAAGGCGTGGCCGAACCCAACAGCACCGGCACGCCTTCGAGCCGGCCGCGGTACACCGCCAGGTCCCGCGCCGAGTAGCGCGCGCCTTCTTGCTGCTTGAACGAGGGGTCGTGTTCTTCATCGACCACGATCAAGCCCAACCGCGGCAGCGAGGCAAACACGGCCAGGCGCGTGCCCAGCACCAGCCCGGCCGCGCCGGCATGTGCGGCCAGCCAGTCTTGCGCGCGTTGCACGGGCGTGGTGCCGCTGTGCAGCACGGCCAGGCGCTGGCCCGGAAAGCGCTGCGCAAAGCGGCCCTGCAACTGCGGCGTGAGGTTGATCTCGGGCACCAGCACCAGCACCTGGCGGCCCTGGCTCAGCGCGTGCGCCGCGGCACGCAGGTAGACCTCGGTCTTGCCGCTGCCGGTGACGCCGTGCAGCAGCACCGTCTGCGGCCCCGCCAGGCCGTGCAGCGCGGCCACGGCGCTGGTCTGTTCCGGGGTCAGCGCCGGCAGCACCGGCAGTGGCGGCGCACTGCCGGGCACTGGCTGCGGCGCCGGTTTGGCCCACCGCTTCAGCCGCTTGGCCAGCAAGGCGTCATTGAGCTCGCGCAGCGCCGGGGGCAATTGCGCCAGCGCCACCTCGCCCACGCTGCGCTGGTAATAGGCCGCGGCAAAGTCCACCAGTTGCATCCAGGCCAGGCTCAGCGGCGCGGCGCCTTGC
Source organism: Burkholderiales bacterium (assembly GCA_031381955.1). Lineage (GTDB taxonomy): Bacteria > Pseudomonadota > Gammaproteobacteria > Burkholderiales > Burkholderiaceae_C > Rubrivivax. Next base: position 1,026 of record JANMYI010000713.1, on the reverse strand, counting down.
ACCGCCTGCGCCACGCTGCGCAGGCGGTCTGGCGCCACGCTGTCGTCGGCCGGACCGTGCCAGACGATGCCGGTCACCTCGCGCGTGCCCAACGGCACACGCACCAGCGTGCCCGGCACCAGCTGCGCGCCAGAGCGATAGGCCAGCAGCCCGGCCAGCCCGCTGTGCTGTGGCGTCTCTACGGCCACGGGGTAAACCCGCTCAGCGCTCATCCAAATCTTGTTACAGGTTGCACGAAAGTGTTCATTAACGACGAATGATTGCGACTTAAGTGACTGATAGACCAAGAGTTTTCGATCTATCCACTGTGGCTGTGGATAACTTTGTTGAGAAACCATCCACAGGCCAGGCTAAAGCCTTGATCGATGCGGGTTTCAGCCAGATTGCCACATCAATTTGCAACATGGGCAGTCTATGCAAATTCTTCAAAATCAAGCACTTAGCGTCAGGTGAGGCGCAAGCTGACAAATCTGGCTACACCTGTAAGCCGTTGAATCCCCTGCCGCGATTTTGGGGATAAGTCAAGCCCTGAGCACTCACTTACCTTGCATTTGGCCCCTGCCGGGCAAGCGCTCAGGGCTGTTTGCGGCGCAGCAAGCGCGAGTAACTGTGCACCGCCTGCACCAGCGCCAACACGGCGTCTGCCGGGGTGTGTTGGCTGATGCCATGACCCAAGTTGAAGACATGGCCGTGCCAGCCGCCGTCGGCGCGCTGTGGCGGGCCAAAAGCGTCGAGCACAGCGTGCGCTTGCTGCTGCACGGCGCTGGCCGGGGCAAACAGCACCGCCGGGTCCAGGTTGCCCTGCAAGGCGACTTTGCCGCCCACCAGGGCGCGGGCGCGCGCCAGGTTGACGGTCCAGTCCACACCCACCACGTCAGCGCCGCTGTGCGCAATGTCTTCCAGCCACGGCCCACCGCCTTTGGTGAAGACGATGGCCGGGATGCGCACGCCCTCATGCTCGCGCTTCAGGCCGGCCAGTACCTGGCGCGTGTAAGCCAGGCTAAACGCCTGGAATGCGCCATCGGC
>JANMYI010000692.1:0-2128 GCA_031381955.1 Burkholderiales bacterium | reverse complement strand
GCGCCGGCGGCGGCGCAATGGCCACAGGCGGCGCCGGCGGCGGCACCACGTGGGTGGTGGTGATCACCGGCGCCGGCGTGGGCGGTGGGTTCACTTGCACCTCGGGCGGCGGCACGAACGACGGCGGCGGCGGCGCAAACTTGGGCGGCGGCGGCAGGTTCTCAGGCGGGGGAGGTGGTGGCGGCTTCACCTCTTCGATGATCTTGGTTTCGATCGGTGCCTTGATGACATCGACCACCTTGCGCGCCAGGCCGCTGACCAGGGCCCAGCCCAGCAGCAAGTGCAGCACGATGACCACCGTCAACCCGCTCAGGTGCTTGCCCGGGTTACGTTGTTGCTGGGCGTAATCCACTTGTTTCCTCCGCGTGCTTGGCACACCTGTTCGGGCCACCAGCCGGGTTGTTCGTGTTGGGCAGTTGGCCTCATGGGCCACCGGCATGGCCGCGTGCAGCCAGGCTCGAAAGCACTATAGCCGTTGAGGCCAGCGCCTCCGCTCAGTGCATGCCCGATGCCGCCACATGAGCATCGCGCAGCAAACCAATGGAGCTGGCATCACCCAGGCGCGTCAACTGCCTGCTGCCCAGCGCTGGGCAACAAGCGAGCCGTGGCCAGGTAGGCTTGCCTGAAAGATTCGAAGTCAGTGTCATCGGCCGCCTCGACTTCGGCCTGCGCGCGCAGCGACGCCTGCGCCGCCTGTTGCGCGGCCTGTTGCGCCGCCTGCAGCCACGGCAGCTCGAGCACCGCGCGGCGGTTCTGTCGGCTGCGCTGCGCCACAAAGGCGAGGTGCGAATCGCCGTGCTGGGCGGCCATGTCGGCCAGCACGCGGGCGCTGGGCAACTGGGCCATGTTGAGCAGGCGTTCACCGGCCTGGGCCAAGGCCTGGGCATGGGTGCTGTGGCCGTGCACGGCGTCCAGCCGCTGCGCAATCGGCTGGCACTGTTGCAGCAGGTGCTGCGCCCATTCGAGCAGGCTCACCTGGCCGGCGCCGTGCAGCAGGCGCAGCCCTGGCTCACGCCCGCGCGCCGCCACCTGGTGCTGATTCACGCCGAGCATGGCGATCTCGGCCGGCGTGTCGGGCGGGCTGTCGTGCAGCAGGCAGTGCAGCAAGAAGATGTCGATGAAGCGCATGGTGTCGGCCGCGATGCCGACGGTTTCGAACGGGTCCAGATCCATGCAACGCACTTCAACATATTCCACCCCGCGCTCGCGCAGCGCATGCAACGGCCGCTCGCCGCGGCGGATCACGCGCTTGGGCCGGATCGCGCCATAAAACTCGTTTTCGATTTGCAGCAAGGTGGTGCTGAGCTGGCGGTATTCGCCGCCGGGGCCGCGCAAACCGATGGCTTCATAGGCCGGGTAGGGCCGGGTCAGCGCCTCGTGCAGCGACGCGGCGTAACTTTCCAGGTTGTTGTAGCTTACCGCCAGCGTGGCCTGGGCGTCGCTCTGGTAGCCCAGCCGCCCCATGCGCAGCGAGGTGCCGTGCGGCATGTACAGCGTGTGCGGGCTCAAGGGCTGCAAGGCATGTTCGCGGCCATCGACAAAGCTCTTGCACACCGCCGGCGAGGCGCCGAACAGCAGCAGCAGCAAAAAGAAATGGCGGCGGAAATTGCGGATCAGGTCGAAGTAGGCCTGGTCGCCCACGCCGGGCATCGACCAGTTGTAGTGGATGCCCGAGATGGTCTGCATGCGCCGGCCGTAGCGGTGGCCCAGCCCCATGCGGTAGACGGTCTTCATGCGCCCGATGTTCGAGCTGCCGAACTGGCCCAGGGGAATCAACTCATCGGCCGGCAACTGGCACGGCATGCTGGACACCCACATTGATTCGCCACCGATGGCCGCATACGTGGCCTGGTGGATGCGCACGAGTTCATCAACACAAGCTTGTGCGCTGCCGTTCACGCCGGTGATCAACTCCAGCTGCGCTTCGCTGTAGTCGGTGGTGATGTGCGGGTGGGTCAGCGCGGAGCCCAGCAGGGCCGGGTGCGGCGTGGTGGCCAGCAGGCCCTGGGCATCGACGCGCAGGCTTTCCTTTTCAACGCCGCGCTGCATCTGTGCCAGCGCTTTGTCGGGCAGGTTGGCCAGGCGTTGGGTGATGCTGTCCATGGGGGAGGGCGGGCGTTTGAAGGGG
>JANMYI010000554.1:0-7288 GCA_031381955.1 Burkholderiales bacterium | reverse complement strand
CACAACTGTCCATGCCCATGGCTTGCGCCATGCGCTGCAAGCGGCCTTCAGTTTGGATGGACGGCGCGGCGGCGTTGAAGCGCACCACGGCCGGCAAGAACATGGCATTCAAGGTGCCGTGGTGCAGCCGCGGGTCCACACCACCCAGGCTGTGGCTCAGGCTGTGCACGCAGCCCAGGCCTTTCTGGAACGCCAGTGCGCCCTGCATGCTGGCGCTCATCATGTTCAAGCGGGCCTGCCGATCCTGGCCATTGCGCGTGGCGCGCTCGATGTGCGCCCAGGCACGCTCCAGGCCATCGAGCGCAATGCCATCGGCCGGTGGGTTGAAGGCCGGCGCCATGAAGGTTTCCATGCAGTGGGCGACGGCGTCCATGCCGGTGGCGGCCGTCATCAGCGGCGGCAGGCCCAGGGTCAGATCAGGGTCGAGGATGGCGACCTTGGGCAACAGGTGCCAACTGTGAAAGCCCAGCTTGCGGCCGTCGGCCACGATGAGGATCGCGCCGCGCGCCACCTCGCTGCCCGTGCCCGCGGTGGTGGGCACGGCAATCAACGGCACCGCGGCAGCGGTGATGCGGTCACTGCCGCCTTCGATGGTGGCGTAGCTCTTCAACTCACCCGGGTGCGCCGCCAGAATGGCCACGCCCTTGGCCAGGTCGATGCTGGAGCCACCGCCCACGGCCACCAGGCCATCGCAAGCCTCAGTGCGGAACAACTCGGTGGCGTCGCGTACCGCGGCTTCCGTGGGGTTGGACGGCGTGCCATCGAACACCACGTGCGGCAGTTCGCCCAGCGCGGCGAGCACCGGCTCCAACACGCCGGCGGCGCGCACACCGCGGTCGGTGACAACCATCGGCTTGCGCAGGCCGTGGCGCGCGCATTCGCTGGCCAGGCAGCGCAGCGCGCCGGGTTCGATTTCAATTTGCGTGACGTGGAAGATGCGGCTCATGGTCAGGCTCAGACTGCGGGGCCGAAAGTATCCGTCAGCCACCCTGCTGATTCGCTGACGGCTTGTCAGACCGGATCGAACACCTCGACATGCCGCTCGCCCTGGAGCCAGGCGGCGCTGGCCGGCGCAACTGCCGCCAGGACGCGGGCTTGCAGCGCGGCGCCCAGCCCGCTGGCACAGGTGTAGGTTTCCATCACCGTGCGCTGCGCGTCGCTTTCGTCAGCGCGAGTAAACAAGCTGGTACACAGGCCAGGTTCGCGGTGCCGAAGGTCTGATTGCGCCTGGCGCGTCGCAGCCAAGGCTTGCGGCAAATCGGCAGCGGCGCAGCGCCAGTACACGTACAGGCAGCGCTGGGCACTCATTCGCCGCTGGCCGGCACAGCGTAGGGCAGGGTGCTCAGCGTCAGCCCAGGCCCGTGCGCGTCGCCCAGGTGCAGCGTGCCACCGGCCAGCGCTGCGGTCTTGATCTCCACCAGCGCGCAGGCGCCGCGGCCGGGCAGGGCGGCGGCCAGCACCACATGGCCAGCGGGCTGGCCCGGGTCGGTGCTGTTGAACACCTCCTGGCCAGGTCGCGCCGCAGCGGCGCCAAGCAGCACTTGCGCGCGCCGCTTGATGCTGCCGCGGTATTGGCTGCGCGCCACGATTTCCTGTCCCGGGTAGCAGCCCTTCTGGAAGTTCACGCCGCCCACCAGTTCGAAGTTCACCATCTGCGGCACGAACAACTCGGCCGTGGCCGCCACCACGCGCGGCACGCCGCTGTGCACTTCGAGCCAGCGCCAGGCTTGCTCTTCCAGCACCGGCAAGGCCGGAGCGGGGGTGCCCGCGAGCGCTGCCAGCAAGTGGCGGCCGGGGCCGAGCCGGATCACCTGTGCATCACCACACTGCGCTACGCCCCATTCGCCTTGCGGCGCAGCCGCGCCCAACCAGGCCGTTGCCGAGGCGCCAGCCAGGCCGTAAAGATCGAACAGCGCGCTGGCATCGCTGAGCTTGCATTTGGCGCGCAGCACGAACATCGACAGGCGCTTGAGTGCGGCGCTCAGCAGGTCGGCGCTGCACGCCAGCAAGATGTCTTCGCCCTGGCGCCACGCCACGAACGTGGCCAGCAAGCGGCCCTTGGCGCTGCAATGGCCGGCCAACCGCGCCTGGCCCGGCGCCAGGCCAGTGAAATCGTTGGTTAACTGGCCGTGCAAAAAGCTCGCGGCATCCGCACCGTGGGCGCGAATCACGCCCCATTCATGCAGCCGGGCGGCGCCTTCAAGCACTGTGGCGTTCGAGGGAGTGAGGCTCATGCATTGATTATGATCAGCCACCATGTCTGTGCCTTCTTCGGGGTTGCGTAGGCTGCTCTGGGCGGCCATCTTCATGGTGCTGGCCGCAGCGGCTGCCGCGGCATGGGGTGCGGCCTGGTGGCTGAACGAACCGTTGCCACTGGCCAAGCCGCAAGTGGAACTGTCGCTGGAACCCGGCACCGCGCCGCGCGACGTGGCACAAGCCTGGGTTGATGCCGGTGTGCAGACATCACCTGCCCTGTTGTACGAGTGGTTTCGCTGGTCGGGCCAGGCGCGCAAGATTCGCGCAGGCAGCTACGAGATCGAGGCCGGCGTCACGCCGCGCAGCCTGCTGCGCAAGCTGGTTGAAGGCGATTCGGCACGTGAGAAAGTGCGCCTCATCGAGGGCTGGACGTTTCGCCAATGGCGCGAAGCACTGGCCCAGGCCACGCACCTCAAGCCCAGCACGAAAGACCTGACCGAGGAGCAGATCATGCAAGCCCTGGGTGCCGCGGCCAACCGCGCCGAAGGGCAGTTCTTCCCCGACACCTACATCTACAGCCGCGGCGTCAGCGACCTCACCGTGCTCAAGCGCGCGCATGCCGCCATGCAGCGCCGCCTGGTCAGCGTGTGGGCTGAACGGGCGAGCGACCTGCCGCTCAAGAGCATGGAACAGGCCTTGACCTTGGCCTCCATCATCGAAAAGGAAACCGGCACCGCGGCCGATCGGGGCCTGGTGGCCGGTGTGTTCATTAACCGGCTGCGCATCGGCATGCCCTTGCAGACCGACCCCACCGTGATCTACGGCCTGGGCGAAGCCTTCGATGGCAATCTGCGCAAGCGTGACCTGCAAACCGACACGCCCTACAACACCTATACCCGCGGCGGCCTGCCGCCCGGGCCGATTGCCATGCCCGGCATGGCCTCGTTGCGCGCCGCCGTGCAGCCCCAGCCGACCAAGGCCCTGTACTTCGTGGCGCGCGGTGACGGCAGCAGCGTGTTCAGCGAGAACCTGGCTGAGCATAACCGCGCCGTTAACCGGTACCAGCGGGGTGGGCCATGAGGCACCCTGTGTCAACCCCCGTGCAGCGGGCCGAGCGCTGGGCCGCCTCAAGCCGGCCCGCGATCCCCCCGGGGGATCGGCGCGTGTACTCACGCGACGAGGGGCAGTCATGAAGGCAGGGCAGTTCATCACCTTCGAGGGCATCGACGGTGCCGGCAAGTCGTCGCACATCGAAGCCGTGGCGCAGTGGTTGCGCGGCCAAGGCTGCGATGTGGTGTTGACGCGTGAGCCCGGCGGCACCCCCTTGGCCGAGCGCCTGCGCGAACTCGTGCTGCATGAACCCATGTGCGGGTTGACCGAGGCGTTGCTGGTGTTTGCAGCGCGACGCGACCACCTGGTGCAATACATCAACCCGGCCTTGTCACGCGGCGCCACCGTGCTGTGCGACCGTTTCACCGACGCCAGCTTTGCTTACCAGGGCGGTGGCCGCGGCGTCGAATGGCCCCGGCTGCAGCAGCTTGAAAACTGGGTGCAGCAGGGCGTTGAGCCGCAACTTACATTCTGGTTTGACCTGCCCGCAGCTGTGGCCGCGCAGCGCCGCGCAGCGGCGCGCCTGCCCGACCGTTTCGAGGCGCAGGACGAAGCCTTCTTCGAGCGTGTGCGCCTGGCCTACGTTCAGCGCAGCCTGGCCGACCCGGCACGCTTTGCACGCATCGATGCCGCAGCCCCGCGTGCCGCGGTGTGGGCGCAGATCGAAGGCGTGCTCGCGGCGCGTGGCCCATGGTGATCGGCCCATGAACGAGCCTTCGCCCATCGCCGGGCTGCCCTGGCTGGGCGCGCCGCTGCAGCAAGCGCTGCGCCAACGCCGCTCGCACGCCTTGCTGGTGCAGGCCGCAGCGGGCGATGGCGCCGTGCCGTTCGTGCTGGCCATGGCACAAGCACTGCTGTGTGAGGGTCACGCACCGCCCTGCGGCGAATGCACCGGCTGCCACCACGTGCTGGCACGTTCGCACCCCGATCTTTTCTTTCTGGTGCCGGCAGCCTTGGCCGCCAGCTTGAACCTGGTTGGGCCAGCGGACGCGGGCGCTGAAGAGGAGGGCGGCTCAAAGAAAAAGCCCAGCAAGCAGATCCAGGTGGGGGCGGCGCGGCTGGCCATTGAATGGGCGGGCAAGACATCGTCGCGCGGTGGCCTGAAGGTGTTGTTGATCCACCCTGGCGAAAGCATGAACCAGGCATCTGCCAGCGCGCTGCTCAAGACTTTGGAAGAACCTCCGGCCGGCGTGGTGATGCTGCTCAGCACGGCCGACGCCAGCTTGCTGCTGCCCACGGTGCGCAGCCGCTGCCAGGTCTTCGTGCTGCCGCCCGTGCCCCAGCCTGCGGCGCTGTCCTGGTTAACCGAACATGTGACTGACGACCCCGCCGTGCTGTTGGCCGCAGCCTCAGGCCGCCCGCTCGACGCCCTGGCGCTGGCGCAAGGCGGCGTCAGCGCGCGTGCCTGGGCCGGCTTGCCGGCGGCGATGGCGGCGGGCCAGGCGCAAGCCTTGGCGGGCTGGAGCATCATCGCGGCGGTGGATGCGCTGCAAAAGCTCTGTCATGACACATGGGCCTTGGCCGCCGGCGCATCGCCGCGTTACTTTGCCGCCCAGACCCTGCGCACAGGCGTGGCCATGCCGGCATTGGCCGCTTGGGCGCACAGCCTTGCCCGCGTGGCACGCCATGATGAACACCCGTGGAACGAGGGCCTGCTGATCGAGGCACTTGTGTGCGAGGCTCAACAAACCCTGGCACCGGCTGCGCCCGCAGCGGCGCCACGCGAGCGTGCGGTGGGTACACTCGCCCGGCCATGAATGACCGCGCCCCTCCTCGTTCACAACCCGGTGCACTGGCGCCCGCTTCGGGCAAACCCAGCGTCATCCAACTGGTGTTCCGTGAAAAGGGCGCGCTCTACGCTGCCTACATCCCCTTGCTTGCGGAAGGCGGCATCTTCGTGCCCACCACGCGGGAATACCGGCTGGGTGAAGACATCTACCTGCTGCTGAGCCTGCCCGAAGACCCGCAGCGCTACCCGGTGGCCGGCAAAGTGGCATGGTTGACGCCGGCCAATGCTTCCGGCGGGCGCACCCAGGGCGTCGGGGTGCGGTTCCCCGGCGACGAGAAGACCCGGCTGTTGAAGCTGAAGATCGAGGAAATGCTGGGCACGTCGATTCAATCGGCCAAGCCCACGCAAACCATCTGAGCCTGCCGCGTGGTGGGCAACTGACCATGTTCGTGGACTCGCATTGCCATCTGGCATTTCCTGAGCTGAGTGGCCGCATCGGGCCGATCTTGCAGGACATGCAGGCCGCGCAGGTGAACACAGCGCTGTGTATCTGCACCACGCTGGAAGAGTTCCCCCTGGTGCACCAGTTGGCGCTGGACCATCCACAGCTGTGGGCCAGCGCCGGTGTGCACCCCGACAACGAAGGCGTGGCCGAGCCCAGCCTGGATGACTTGCTGCGCCTGGCCGCCTTGCCCAGAGTGGTGGGCATCGGCGAGACGGGGCTGGACTACTACCGCTTGAATGGCCGCAGTCTCGACGACATGGCGTGGCAACGTGAGCGCTTTCGCATCCACATTCGGGCCGCGCGCGCCTGCGGCTTGCCGCTCATCGTGCACACGCGCCAGGCTGGCGCTGACACGCTTGCCTTGCTGCGCGAAGAGGGCGCCGGCGCGGTGCGCGGCGTGTTCCATTGCTTCACCGAAACGGCCGAGGTGGCCCGCGCGGCACTGGACATTGGCTTTGACATTTCGTTCTCGGGCATCCTGACGTTCAAGAACGCCGCCGAGCTGCGCGAGGTGGCCCGCATGGTGCCGCTTGAGCGCTGCCTGATCGAAACCGACAGCCCCTATCTGGCACCCGCGCCGCACCGGGGCAAAACCAATTCACCCGCGTTCGTGCCCTTTGTGGCCCGTGAGTTGGCAGCCGTCAAACAATGCAGCCTCGATGAACTGGCCGCCGCCACGAGCGCCAATTTCTATCGGCTCTTTACGCGGGCTGAGCCGCCTCCAGCGCCGGTTTTATGATCATGAAAAACTTTAAGTTCGCGCTGTATCTCGTTATGGTGCTTTGGATTTCTGATTCCAAAGCCGGCTCCTATGAAGATTTTTTCAAAGCCGTGAGGGCTGACGATGCCGCCACCGTGACGCAACTGCTGGCGCTCGGCTTCGACCCCAACTCGCCCAGTGAAGACGGCCAACAGGCCCTGTACTTGGCCTTGCGAGAAGGCTCGGCCAAAGTTGTCGGCGCGCTGCTGCAAGCCCGCGGCGTTCGCGTCGATGCCGCCAACGCGGCAGGTGAGACGGCACTCATGATGGCCGCCTTGCGTGGCCAGGTGCCATGGTGCGGCAGGCTGATTGCTCTGGGGGCTGCGGTCAACCGCAGCGGCTGGGCGCCGTTGCACTACGCCGCCACCGGCCCACATGCCCAGACTGCGACCTTGTTGCTGGAGCATGGCGCGCAAATCGATGCGCGCTCGCCCAACGGCAGCACGGCGTTGATGATGGCCGCGCGCTATGGCAGCGAAGACACCGTTGCTCTGCTGTTGGCCCGTGGCGCGAACCCGCGGCTGCGCAACGAGCGCGACTTGGATGCCGCCGCCTTTGCCCGGCTCGTTGGGCGCGAAGCCTTGGCCGTAAAGCTCGAACAAAGCGCCAAGTAAGGCCGTCTTTCATGGCGCGTGTCAGCCTGCTTCGGACAAGTTCAATGGGGCGCCCCTGACTGCGCGCGAGGGGTCGCACGCATAGAGTTGTTTCCAGGGATTTCCCCCATGGAGAACAACCGATGACCAGCACGCAGCATGTTGACAACCCGTTCGCCTTGCTGATGGACCCGGATTCGGTGATCCGGGCGATGGAAAAGTCAGAGCGCCTGGAAACCCTGCATCGCCGCATCTGCCGGCCGCTAGATCGGCCCTTGCTGCCCAAGAAAGGCGAAGTGGCTGAAGAAGCGGATGTCGAATTCGAGGGTGAGGCGCAAGACCAGGATTTCCATCAAATGGAAGCGGCCAGGCCATCCGCCTAATCTGTCAAAAGT